>JANQQS010000208.1 GCA_028284955.1 Myxococcota bacterium
GCTTGTACGAGCCGCAGACACGTGCGGACTTCCTCAGCGCTTCCTGCAGCGATCCGGAATAGATGCGTACGGTCTTGCCCGCGACGACGACGTCCCTCACCCAGGTTTAACGCCACGGAAGATGCCGCTCGCCGCAGCTGCTTCTCAAGCGAAGCATCATGACGCCGAAGCTTCACGCTCACATCGCGCAAAGACTGCACGAGAAGAATCGCATGCTCGAGCGCCAGAAACTTCGATGCCAAAGGTTTCGATGGATGAACAGTCATATTGGGTTCCTTTGATTTGGGGTTCACACCCCGCTGAGAACCTCAAATCAAAGGACCCCAATATGACCCACAGCCCCAGGACCCGAAACCCCGTCAACCACCCCCGCGAACAAGCCCCTCCCGACCCCAAACCCGCCGCCTCTCCGGATCCCGACCCCAATCCTGATGCGTCTCCCGATCCTGGGCCTTGTCCCGTTCCTACCACGAGAAGAATCTGAAACGATCAGAACTACTTACGATACGACCTCCCCGTTTGGGGAGCGAGAATGGCCGTTGTGTTGGTACACGGCTTGCTCAACCCTTCTCAGCGACGACTCATCTGAGGAGGAGAAACCCCATGAGAAACTCTGCAGTAGTTGCGCTGCTGGCAGTCGGAGCGCTTGCCGGTTGCAGTGCGATGGCCACCACCTCGGACACAGCCAGCAAAGCAGCAGATGAGGATTCGTCGTCCGACAACGACGGAGCCAAAAACCCAAACCCCCAGGGTACGGTTTCCGGCTATTGGCAAACCGAGCCAGGCGGTGCGCAGACCTCCGAGGGCCGAGCGTTCGTTCGCAACACGTACCGCGTTCGGCTGCACGAACCTCCTCGTTGCGTCGCCGAAGAAAACTGTAGTGTCACGTTCGTATGGCAGGGTCCAAACCAAGAACCGGAGCGCATGGAGATGGCGCTTCGGCAAGCCGACCAGGGCCCCGTCCTTGAGGCCACGGTAGAACCGGCGGTGGTCGGCGAACATCGCATGTGGTTTGACGTTGAAGGAGGCATATGGGGAACATCCTCAGTCCCTCCCGCGGAAAAGGAGCCGCTGATCGTGCCCGTGTTTCGATTGCCCACAGGCTCCATTCAATTCGCGTCTGACAAAATCGAAACGGCGGGAACACTGGAGCGCGGTGGATCGGTTGACCTTCGCTGGAGCCGCGACGAACTCTCATCATCCTCGTCATGCATCCCGCGCATACGCGCCTGCGTAGATGCCAATGTCACGTTGTTTCAGTACCCCTTTGGTCAGCACGTAGCGAATGGCGCTTTCCTTTCAAGCCGACTAGATGTCGATCCGCTCACGATAGGCGAGCAACTTGGCATTCCCGCCACCGCGAAGTTTCTGATGGTCAGGATCGACGCAACTTTCATTGATGGTTGCTCGGAAGAAGAAGCATTTCTGTTCCCAGAAAACGAAGACAAATTCCACTGCGCGTTTGGCAACTGTCCCGACAACCGACTGTGTCCGGGATCTCCGACACCGTGAGCTAGAAAGTCGTTTCCACACCACATCTCTTTTTGAACCAACGCACGACGATCAACGCATCGCCCGCGGACAGCAGCGGGCACACCGCCGAAACTACGGCCCACGCTTTAGGCTACGCCGTTGCGCTCTGGTGAGGATGGCGCCCGTCACATTCGCGCCTTCGAGGTCGGCTTGTTTGAGGTTTGCACGCGTGAAGTCCGTGCCGGAGAGATTCGCTCTGTTTAGATTCGCACCATAAAGGTTGGCGCCGCGGCAGCTGGCGCCCACGAGCGTCGCCCCTTCTAAGAACCCTGAAAAGAGATTTGCATCGTCCAGGTGCGAGCCGTCTAGATTCGAGCTGCGCAGATTGATTCCCACAGCTTTCGCGCGACGAAGGTTCGCAAAACTGAGGTTGGCATGCTCGAAAACGGAATTGTCGATCTCAGTTTCACTCACGTTCGCATAGCTCAAGTTTGCCCGCTCAAGGTTGACCCCTTTAATCAAAGCCTTGCTTAGATTTGCTCGGGAGAGATCTGCGTTTACAAGACCGACGTTTGCAAGTGTGACCCCGCTTAGATTCGCTCGCTCGAGGAACGCGCGGTGAAGCAGCGTGTGTTTAAACTGCGCATTGGTGAGGTTGGCGTTCCCGAGCCGCGCATGCTCAAGGTTGGTCCCTCTAAGGTCCGCGCCGTCGAGACGGGCGTGGTTAAGGTCTGCAGCGCGAAGGTCTGCGCCGCTGAGATTTGCTCTAGAGAAATTGAACCCAGCCATACTTCTCGACACCTCATTTGAAGGCTCGGCGCACGGGTCCTTCGCCGCAAAACAGTTGGCGAGATCTTTCGCAGCCCAGTTGGTGGTGAACCGAACGGAGCCGGGGATAGCGCCCGATCGGGCCCATTGCTTCACGAGCTCGTTTTCTGGAGTACCCGAGATTGACATCGACTTCATTCGCACCGCCCGCATCATGCCTTCAAGCGCTTCGCAGTCTTTTCCTTTGTCTACCCCAGTGTCGCGCTTCTCTGTCGGGTGCGGATCGATATCGTCGCCGTAGGGCGCGCAGCTTAGGCTTACCGCGACAATCCATGAGATCGCCAGAATCCTCGCCGCACGACACGCAACGCCAGGACCCGGATGCAGTGTCCATCGGGTAGAGACAGAAAGTACTTCGTGACGCATCGTCGTACCGTTTGAAGCAAACATCGAGCCAAAATTCTCGTTGGTGGGAAAGGGGCGCGAATCAACTTGATGGTCGACAAATACCTGTAATCTAACGTTTTATAAGTAGCTCAGAGATCTAAGTACCGACGAGCTGTGTACCAAGCGCGCCCACGGCGGGAAACACCTCGTACTACCCGCCCCAAGTTGGAGTCCCAAACCTGCCGCGCTACCTCGCCCGCCGATCCTATTCCTGCTCTGATGCGAGCGAAAACGGTCACGATCAGCGCCAAAACGCGGTGACTCGCTATCGATGAACTACGACTCGGCTTTCACGTCAGCACGGGTAGCGATACGCTCCGCGAACCCAGCGCGCACCTCGGCTGGCGAAGGAGTCTGGGTGTCAAACCCCTAGGACAACTATGGAAAAAAGAGCAGTTTCTGGGCAGTTTTTTGCAATCAACGCCGCGATCTCGATCGCGGCGCTGGGTCTGCTGGGGTGGCTTTTGCTCGTGCGGCAGCCCGTTCCTCCTTCGGTTGATCTTCGTTTTGTGCCGACTCTCAATGCTTGTCTCAATGCGCTCGCGGCGAGTTTGCTTGTCGCGGGATGGTTCGCGATCCGGCGAGGGCGGCGCACCGTCCACATGCGTCTGATGGTCAGCGCGTTTGCTTCTTCGACCGCGTTCCTGGTGGGATACATCGCGTACCACTACGCGCACGGAGACACCCGATACGAGGGTGTTGGCGCAATGCGGTTGGTCTATTTCACGGTGTTGATCACACACGTGCTCCTGTCGATGACGGTCGTTCCGCTTGCGTTGACCACGTTCTATCTAGCGTGGAAAGAACGGTTTGTCGCCCACCGAAAGATCGCCCGAATCACGCTCCCGATCTGGCTGTACGTCTCGATCACCGGGGTCGTGATCTACTTCATGCTCCGCTAGTGTGGACGAAATGCGGCGCGACCACCCTCAACGACCATCCACGCGATCAACCCAAGCAACAACCCAGAAAGGGTCGCGAGAAGCCATTGGCTGGTCGAAATGAACGCGCGCAATTTATAGCCGAGGGCCAGCACCGCCACCGAGGTAACCGCGACAAACGGAATCACCAGCGGCAAGATGGGCTTTTTGCGAGCAAAGAAATAGAGCGCGATGATCATCATCGTCAACGCAGCGAGCATCTGATTGCTCGCGCCAAATATTGGCCACAGCACCCAGCCGATCTGCTTGCTTGCGCCAGTCGCTGCATCCGAGGTTTCACCAAGCGCTAGCGCCATGGCCGGCACCACCGCGATGGTGGTCGCAACATAGCGATTCTTGAGCGCAGGAATCGAAAGCGCGGAGCCAATCTCTGCCATGATGAATCGCTGTATCCGGGTCGCCGTGTCGAGCGTGGTCGAAGCGAAGGAAATCACCAAAACCGCCATCAACGTGCGTGCGATAGGCTCCGGAAAGCCCGCGGATTCCAAAAACGCGCCCCCTCCCAAAACAAACGCCGCGGCTTTGTTCGCGCCCGCGTGGGCCCAGCTATCGTAGTAGGCGTGCCACGAGAGGTCGGGCACGCGGCCTTGCCCGGGCAGCGCGCAGTCGCCCACGAGGCCGATGCCGGCCACCGCGGCCATCGTCGCCGCAAGCGCCAGCGTGCCCTCGCCGAGCATGCTCCCATACCCAATCAGGCGCGCGTCTCGAACCGAGCTCAATTGTTTGGACGTTGTGCCGGAAGAGACCAAACCATGAAAGCCACTGATCGCGCCGCACGCGATGGTCACGAACAGAATCGGGACGAGCGGGGGGTCGCCGGCCGAAGGCGGACGAAACGCGGGCGCGTCGAGGGCCGGTTGCGCCACAAAGAAACCCAAAAACAAAAGCGCGAGGCCAACGAAAAGCTGGTGGCTGTTGATGAAGTCGCGCGGCTGAAGAAGCAGCCACACAGGAAGCAGGCTAGCCACCGCCGAGTAGACCAGAAGGGCCACAATCCAGCCGTGTTCCGCCGCGCGGCGAGTCGCTCCGAGAGCAAGAAAATCGACCGGGACGAGCGTGCCGACCCAGACAAACGCGTAGAGCAAAACGAGCGCGACCACGGACGGCCAGAGCGCGGGCACGCCGCGCCGATAGATCAACCAGCCCACCGCCACCGCGAGCACGATCTCCACTTGAATCGGCACCACGCTCGACGGCTGAGAGACGAACAATCCCGCCATGGCCATGGCGAAGACCGCGAGCACAAGCCACGTAAGCACGGCGACGAAACACAAGAACATCAGGCGCACGCGTCCGTTCACGACTTCTGCGGAGATATCCGCGATCGAACGGCCCTGTTCGCGAACGCTGACCATAAGCGCCCCGAAATCATGCACGGCGCCCATAAACACCGCGCCCACCACGACCCAAATCAGCGCCGGCGCCCACCCCCAATACGCGGCTACGCATGGACCAATGATCGGCGCAGCCCCGGCGATCGAGGTGAAGTGATGCCCAAACAGAATATGACGGCTGGTGGGGACAAAATCTTGCCCGTCGGAGCGCGCATGGGCTGGAGTCGTGAAATCATCTCGATCGCCGTAAATGCGCTCACCGACGTACCGAGCGTACACTCGGTAGGCGACCAGGAAGACGGCAAGCGTGGCCAAAACCAGGAGCGAAGCCATGGGGAGCTGCGTTGTTCGTCGCATCCACCGCGGAGTCAAGCGTGGCGCGTGCTCTCGTTCGCGCGACGGCGCCCAACGCGGTGACGAGCGAGATCCGCCGTACACACGAGAGCCGTGAACGGGGGTTTACGAAGCACCCTCAAACCGCCACTGAATTCAATACTTACAGCTATTTAGCGAGCTGCTTGACCTGGCACAAAGATCGCAATCTTGAATATGTCCCGAACACTTCAAGGAGCTGATCTTGTCATCGTTGTCTCGCCATCCCGCCCCTTCGCGCGTTCGCGCCCATCGCGTACGACGAGGACTTACCCAACTTGGTTTTGCATGTCTGGCGATCCCTCTGCTCGCCGGGTGCCCGATCTGGATTCATGACCACGACGACGACTACGAAGTCGTGGATTGCTGGGGAGACGAGTGCGATGAGTGCAACACCGACGCGCAGTGCTCGGACGGCGAGGTATGCCTAAGCTCGGGAGAATGCGCCGCAGCGGGCTCATGCAAACAAGATCGGGATTGCCATCGAGGCGAAGAATGCGTCTCCGGTCAATGTCGAACCTACGACGGAACTTGCCGCGCGCACGGCGATTGCCGCGAAGGCGAATATTGCCGCAGCAATGAGTGCACCGATTCGAGCGGCTGCCGCAGTGATGACGAGTGCCGCAGCGGCTTTTGGTGCGACGAGCGGGACACCTGCGTCGAGAAAGAGGAAGGCCGCTGCCGCGCCGGAGAAAGCGATTGCGCGGACGGCGAAGTATGCGTCGAAAACTCCTGCCGCCGCGTCGAAGACACGTGCCAGTTCAACTATCAATGTGGTGGCGGCCGCGCGTGCGTGAACAACCACTGCACGGAAATCTGCTCGGATACCAAGGAATGCGGGTCAGGATCTGAGTGCCGCAATGGATTCTGCCAGCCAGCCAGCGAATGCGTCCGGAGCCACGACTGCGAAAGCGGAGAATCCTGCGTGTACGGCCGCTGCCTCCCGAGCTGCGAAAGCGATGAACGTGTATGCAGCGAGCCTGACGTCTGCGCGGACGGGTTCTGCCGACCAGACGCTGACACGCGCCCGGTGTGCGCCGACGATTCGGAGTGCGCCGACGGGCACGTGTGCCGCGACGGCGTCTGCCGCACACCGTGCGAAAACGGCACCAACCAGGAGTGCATGGCGTTTGATGTGCAGCTCCCGATCTGCGCATCCGACAACCTCTGCTACTCCTCGGAAGAGACCAACCCGGAGTGCGCTACCGGAGCCGAGTGCGGCGGCGGGGACGCCTGTATCAACGCGATCTGCAGGTAGGCCGGAACAGCAGTATCCGAACCTGATGCTGACGCTGATGCTGACACGGATCCCGAACCAGAATCCGTTGCCGATGCAGAACCCGACGCCGATGCAGAACCCGACGCCGATGCAGAACCTGAACCCGCGCCTGCACCTGAACCCGATTCTGGCGCGGGTGCGGATGCGGGATCTGGATCGGGTTCGGCATCAGGTTCGGGTACCGCTTCGGCATCGGGTTCTGCGTCGGGTGCAGGATCAGGTTCTGATTCGGTGTCGGGTTCTGGATCGGGTTAGGCATGAGGATCGGGTACCGCTTCGGCACCGGGTTCAGCGTCAGGTTCGGATACCAGGTTCAGACTCCGCGTCAGATTCTTCGATCGCGTACACCTTAGAATCATCACGTCGAAGCACTACGTAGCGGTTGCGTTTTTGGTCGGGACCATCGGCGTCGAACTCGGCAACAATGGATAGGCCCGCGAAGGTTAGTTGCCGACGTATCATGCTGAGTTCTTCGTCGCTGGTATGGTGGCAGTAGCGAACCTGCGCCGGGCCTTCGGACCAGGAAAGCAAATGGTCACCCGGTTCGAGCTGTGCGACGTCCAAGTTCATGTCCGTGGGCCAAGGAAGGATGCGGCGGCGGAGGCGCGGGTGGTCTGCAAATCGCCAAAACGTCGCCACCAGAACACCATCGGGCGAAAGTCGACCGGCAAGCTGGGAGAGCAGTTGGAGTCGCTCGTGTTGCCCGGGCACGTGATGAAGTACTCCGAACACCACGATCAGCGAGAAGCTCGCTTCCTGCAACAAGCGTAGCCACCGATCAGACAATACATCCGCCTGGACGTATTCAGCGCTCGGCAGATGAGCCTGCGCGCGGGCGATCTCGATGAGTTCAACCGACCGCTCCACGCCCACATAGCGGCTCGGACGCAGCCCTTCTTCCAACAAGAACGCGGCAAACCGCCCATTGCCGGAGCCTACGTCCAGAACGCTGTCGAATGCCTCGCTTGCCCCGAGGGCCTCGCGCAATCGTCTCCAGCCTGCCCACGGATATTGTCGTTTGGCGCTGAAGGCGTTCGCCGCTTCCCGATAGAAGGTTTCGTTTAATCGACACAGCGCTAGTTGCGTGGCCTGGTTCACGGCGAATCCCCGTGCCAACGTAGCGCATGCCCGACGCGAGGTCTCACGTTTCGCAGAAAGTAAGGAAGCCGGCGCAGCGCAAAAAACCGCCCATGACCGAGGCGGACCTGGACGCGCATCGCGAGCCGCTGATCCGAATCATCCGTGGTGTCGAAGCGATGGTCGCCCAAGAAGGAGTACGCACTTTCCGCGCCGAGGAGCTTCGACCACTGCTCCGGCGTTTTCCGCGCTCCGGGCAAGGTTTCTTTTCCCGCAGCGAACTAATTTCCGCGTTTCGTCGTTGGAGCAACGAGTTCGAGCTCACCGAAGCCGAGTTCGCCGTCTGCCTTCGCAGTCGTCCGGTACGCACGATGAGCGGGGTGGTTCCCGTGACGGTGCTTACGCAGCCATTTCCGTGCCCGGGGCAGTGTGTGTTTTGCCCCAACGACGTCCGGATGCCGAAAAGCTATCTGTCCGACGAACCGGGCGCGCAACGCGCCGAAGACAATCACTTCGACCCCTATGCGCAAACCTACAACCGGCTCATGGTTTTTCGATCCCTTGGGCACCCCACCGACAAGATTGAATTGATCGTACTCGGAGGCACCTGGTCGTTCTACCCCGAGTCGTACCAACGATGGTTCATCAAGCGCTGCTTCGATGCGCTGAACGATTTCGCGCCCCGCGGTGCCAACCACAAGTTTCTTCGCCCCGCGGCCAACTTGCCCCGCTTCGACGCGCTGCCGCGGCTAGTGGACGGCCGTACCGTGGTCGACCAAACGTACAACCGGTACGTGCAAAACCTGCTCCGGAAGCAGCGCACGAACACGGAACTCACAACCACTTGGACCGACCTCGAACAGGCCCATCAGCGAAACGAAACGGCCGACAGCCGCTGCGTCGGACTGGTCCTCGAGACAAGGCCAGACTACATCGACCGCAACGAGGTGATTCGCTTGCGCAGACTCGGTTGCACCAAAGTACAGCTTGGGGTGCAAAGTCTATCGGGCCCAGTGCTCAGCGTGAACAAGCGCGGCCACGATGTGGCGACCTCGCAGCGCGCCCTATTCTTGCTGCGCGCGGCCGGCTTCAAGGTGCTCGCGCACTGGATGCCGAATCTGCTGGGTGCAACTTTGGAAGGCGATATTCAGGACTTTGAACGAATGTTTTCGAGCCCGTCGTTTCGACCCGACGAGCTCAAAATCTATCCCTGTAGCCTCGTAGAAAGCGCCGAACTCGTATCATTCTACGAGCGTGGAGAATGGCGCCCGTATACCGACCACGAAGTCGAGACCTTGCTTCAACAAGTCGTGACGAAGACGCCGCGCTATTGTCGGCTCAGCCGCGTCATGCGGGATATCCCCGCCACGGATGTGGTCGCAGGCACCAAACGCAGCAACCTGCGAGAGGACGTCGAGCGAACGCTCCGCGACGAACAGCGAACCCCGAAGGAAATTCGAAGCCGAGAACCGCGGCTCAATCGGATTTCGCTGGAACAACTGCAGCTACGAGAAACACCCTACGCCACTACCGCGGGAGAAGAGCGATTCCTCGAGTTCGTGGACCCCGGTGATCGGGTGATTGCGTTCCTGCGACTGTGCCTGCCGACCTGGAACCACGCCACCGAGGAGGACACGCCGGAAGAACTCCACGGCAACGCAGTCGTGCGCGAGCTACACGTGTACGGCGTTTCGTTACGTCTCGGCCAGCGAGAAAGCCCCACCCCGCAACATCAAGGCTTAGGACGCCGCCTGCTCGAACGCGCAGCGGCGATCGCTCGGGTCGCGGGTTGTCGGCAGCTATCCGTGATCTCTGCGGTCGGCACCCGGCCCTACTATCGGAAACGAGGTTTTCGTGACGGGACGCTCTACCAGCATCTTGCTCTGCCCGGGACCCCAGGTTGAACACCGAAGCGCACGACGCTTCCGCGAACAGCAGTTTTGAGGCAGACATATTCTTCTTTTCATATTATACTTATTTTTCAGTATAATTAGAATGGGACTTTGGCTTACAAAACGTATGGGTTTTGCGCATTTGGGTGCGACCTTGAGCATAGCGATGGGGCTCTCCATCGCGGGGTGTTCGATTTGGTCGAATCGCGGACGCGTACAGTGCGACAGCGACGAGCAGTGCACGTCGATCGCTGGTGACAGCACAAACTTGATGTGCATTCAGGGGCTTTGCGTCGAGGAGCAAGACGACCCCACCGACGCGGGAACCGAGCTGTGCCCGTCCGGTGGTCAGCGGTCGAGCGAACAAGGTGTAGTCGGCGTGTTCAGCGCGACCAATGCCCAAATCATCGTCGGGGCTCGGGTCCGCGTATGCCGAGCACTCGACTTCGGCTGTGTGGATCCAGTGTTCGATGGCGTCACCAACGACGAAGGCAAAGCTGAGTTCAACCTCCCACCAGACCTTTCTGGATACGTCGAAGTGGAAGCCGAAGGCTTCATCCCTCAGCTCGCATCAGCGGAGCCACTATCCGATCTCGTCCCCGTCAACCCCATGCTCGAAGTGGACACTCCCTTTCCCGGCGAAGACCTGATCAATATTCCTTTGGTCACCACTCAAGAGACCGCGTTGTTCGCAACCTTGCTCGGCACGCAATACGACGCTGAACGCGGCGTGTTGGCGGGTGACATTTCCGAATGCTTTTTGGCAACCGATCTGCCTCTTGGAGTAGACCTCGTGGGCGATGATGATCAAAGTTCCCCGTGGTGTTTGGTGAGCGGACTGCCAAGCAGCACCATTGACGTCGCGCAGGACGGACCCTGCGGGTTTCTAAACGCTCCCGCTGGTGTCACCTCGGTGCGCCTTGTCAACAGAGAAACCGGCGAAGTGGTACGCGAAGCCGCGGCGCTCGTTCGCCCAGGCTGGTTTACCACCGTCGAACTCGAGTAGTCGAGCTAGGCGATACGGACCAGCGAAAGACTGCCGCCGCCGTAGCCGTCGACGTTCAGCTCGACGTCAACCCGCACCTTTGAGGACTTCACGAGCGAGGCGACATCCTCGGGGAGCGCATTGGCCGACGCCTGCAGTTCACGAATCGAACCGGAACCCGGTTTGTCACCCACGAAAAGACTACCCAGTACGTTGAACACTTCGTGAACGTTGCCGGTCAGGTGAGACTCGATGCCGCCCGCTTTCACTGCATCGTCGACGTTGCCCGCAGGAAGCATGGTCAGCGAGGCGCCTGCGGCAGCCGCAAGCTTGATGTCGCACATGCACACCACTTCGGTGGTCCCATCGTCGGCGCCGTAGAGGACCACCACCGTTTTGTTCTTCGGCCCCGGGTTCACCGGTTTGCCCTTCTTCGAAGACACATCCTTCGGCAGCAACATCGAAAAGATATCGGCTACGGCCGCCACCCCCGGCAGCGTTCCCGCGCCGGAGTTGTCGTGACTTTGCACGATGCCGAAATCCTGCGCGGAGGATGCGTCGAGCGCCTGCTGAAGAGCTTCTGCGGTAAACGGTTTGACCACCAAGAACGACACGCCTGCGTCCATCGCTTCCCGCCTCACTTCGGCGGCGCTTTCGCTGGTGACCAAACCAAACTTTACTTTATTTCCCTCCTCCCGAAGTGTGCGGAGGAATTCCATCCCGTTCATCTCAGGCATGTTGAGGTCACAGAGCACGAGATCGGGCTGCGCTTCCAATACCGCGGCGAGCCCTTCCTTCCCATTGGCGGCTTCCCGAACTGAAAGCGAAGAAAAACCAACTTTGCGAAGCGTGCGCTTGACAATCAGTCGCATGGCTTTGCTGTCGTCCACTACCAATACGTCCATATGCCGTCGTCCTCCGTGTTCGCTCAGCGCCGCTGAGCCCACAGCCGCGATGCAAAAAGCCTCGCTAAATAGAGAAATCGTCTGCGCACAAACATCCTAAAGGGGGACCGGTAAAAAATATGTTCAAGTCGTCGATTCATTCTTATGAGGATTGCTCACGCGCAGGAACCGATGCCCCCTACCCAATCTTCATTCCCGAACGCAGACGAGCTCGAGCGCTGGACCAACTCCGTCGCGAGAATGATGAGAGAAACAGCGAACATACTCGGCTTCGAACACTGTGAAATCGTCCCCGCGACCACCGAAGTGCCTGCAGACCTTCCGTGTACCCGCATTGCCCTCACGAACGAGCGTTCTTCCGTGCAGCTCGACCTGCACTCCCGACCCGACGCGCGCCAGAACGTGGCCCGCACGATGCTCGAGATCGACCCTGAGGAAGACGACATTTCCACCGATGATGTCAACGACGCGATGGGCGAAATCGTCAACATTGTGTTTGGCGGCGTAAAAGGCGAGCTCGATCCAACCATGCAGCTCGGGTTTCCTGAGCACAACGTGGTCGCAGATGACCTTCGGTCATCGACCAGCACGCTTCGAGTTCGAGTCGACGAGGACGAGTTGGTCTTGGTCCTGCGCTTTTCCTAGACGCCAAGCTTCAGACGCTTTGTTCAATCAGGCCGCTTTGCCCAATCAGACCGCTCTGTTCTGTCAGACCGCTTTGCTTAGGTCGTCGCCGCGTGAAAAGATATCGACGATGCGGCTTGCGATGCGTTCTCGGCGAAGCACTTCTTGAGCCGCTCCGGCGGCGATGGCTTCTCGCGGCATGCCAAACACCACGCATGTTTCTTCCGCTTCGGCGATCGTAATCGCGCCCGCGGAACGCATCTTCAGCAAGCCGGAAGCGCCGTCCGCGCCCATTCCGGTCAACAGTACGCCGACGGCATTGTTTCCTGCCGCGCGAGCCACAGAATGAAACAGCACGTCAACCGCCGGACGTTGGTGATGAACGGGGGGCCCGTCTTTTAGTTTTACGCAGTACCGTGCCCCTGAACGAGTCAACATCATGTGCGTTCCTCCCGGGGCAATCAGAGCTGTTCCGGTAGTCACCGAGTCGCCGTCTTGAGCTTCCCGTACTTCCATCGCGCACACGCCATTGAGCCGCGATGCAAACGGCCCTGTAAACGTAGCGGGCATGTGTTGGACAATGACCGTGCCCGGGCTGGTCCGGGGCAGTTCGCGAAGGATTTGCTCCAAACATACCGGACCACCTGTGGACGCGCCGATCGCGAGCACCTTGTGGGTTGTCTGAAGCTGGGTTTTCACCGGCGCTCGTTGGGCTGCGGCAGGAGAGGGTCGTCGAATTTTGGCACCCGCCGCGATGCGAACCACGCGAATCAAGTCATCGCTTGGAGCCGTGTAGCGAGATCCAGGCTTGGGAAATACAGCCACTGCGCCCAGCATAAGCGCTCGAGTGGCAGCATCGCTTCCCTCGGGAGCCAGCGAGCTGACGAGCACCACGGGCATGGGATGGTGCACCATCAATTTTTCAAGAAATGTAAGCCCATCCATCCGCGGCATTTCGATATCCAGCGTGATCACGTCTGGTTTGAGGGCTTGGATTTTGTCGCGGGCGGCAAACGGATCGACCGCGGTCCCCACTACGGAAATATCAGCCGCGCTGTTGAGCTTTTCGCTGAGAACCTTGCGCACCAGAGCCGAATCATCCACCACCAGTACTCGGATCACGAAACTGGTGCTCCGCCAGAGCTCAGCTCGATTTCAATCATCCCTTCGTCAACGCAAACGGTCGCGCAGACCTCCGGCGATGCATCGCTCGGAAACGCATCACCAATCCCTACCCGCGGCGCTTCGAGATCGAAGGCGGAGTCTACCGGCCCAAACTGCGCCACGATATTGCCGCACAGAACGTTTGCGATTTCCCCGAGTCCGTCGCGCCGGTCGTCGTCGCCAACCTCTTCGTCTTCACCCATCATGTCGCGCACGAGCGCTCCGGCTACGTCTCCCCGAGTGCGGATCAGCAAGCGACCATCTCGCGGCCCTGAGAAGCGCACCAATGCAGTCGCTTCAACAGGAAAATCATCCTCATCGCTCTCTTCATCGACCAAGGCGAAACACAAATCTTCGAGGACCGAAGTTGCAACATTCATCAACTCCTCTTGCGTCAGCATGGGTGTCGTCACTTCATCCTCCTATCGCAGATACAAACGCGTCCACCAGCGTCTCTGGCGTAAATGGCTTGGCCACCACGGGTGCGCCGAGTGCGCTCATCTGCGCCACCCGCGCCGGCGAGTTGTCGGTCGAAACAACAATCACCGGGAGATCTTTGGTCTCCTCTTTCTTCCTCATATTTTTCAGTAGTTCCGCGCCGTTCATGACGGGCATGTTCACATCCAAGCAAGCGAGGTCGAAGGTCTCTTTTTCGAGAATGTCGAGCGCCTCCTGCCCATTGCCAGCTTCGGCAATACGGCCAATGGGCACGCCGCTGAGCTTGAGCGTCTTCTTGACCAATCGCCGCATGACTGCGCTGTCGTCTACGAGAAGTATGTTGATGGCCATCGCTACCTACAGTTCCGAAGTGGTTCCATTGATTTTGAGAAAGACGCGTCCGGTTGCCATGTCGAGCCACATCGTGCGCGACACGTTTCCGCCAACGTCGTGGGATTTGAGAAGCACGTTGTTCTTCCACAGTAGTTTTCGAAGGATCGTCGTATTGCGTTTGCCGATCTTGAAATGGTCCCCACCGCTCTGGCTGCGCGACACCGCCGCGCCTCCGGCAATTCGAACCACCAAGCGCTCCTTGACCGCACCTACCGCGTAACAAGCCTTGAAAAAGGCCGGCACACCGGTGTCCACAAACATATAAGGATTCGCGGCAGCCTTCTCAGGATTGCTCTTCGATTGAGGCAGTAGCGCGTGCATCACGCCGCCGACTTTCGCAACGGGATCAAAGAGCGCGATGCCCACGCAGCTCCCAAGCGCATAGGTGATGAGGGTCGCGGTGGGGTCCTTGGAAATGCCCATATCCGCGATGCCGATCGTGACACGCGGCCCACGTTGCTCCGATGCCGGGAGTTCATTCATTTCTGGTACACCGACGGTTGAGCGCAGCGGAGCGGATGATCGAGCCCGGTCAGGGTTTCTGCCATCCCGATCATCAGCAGTCCGCCCGGATGAAGGAGCTTCGCGAACCGATTGGCGAGCATACAGCGCGTCTCCTGTCCGAAATAGATCATCACATTTCGGCAGAAAATGAAGTCGAACGGCCCGCGCATGGGCCATCGACTCATCAGGTTGAGGCGCGCGAACGTGACCTTATCGCGTAGCCTTTGAGAAATCGTAAACCCGTCTTTGGTTGTTTTGGTGTACTTCGCCTTCAACGCTGGCGGGATGTCCTGCAAAAGTTCGCTTCGATATGTCGCCGCCTGAGCATCGGCCAGCACCTCGGATGAAAGATCGGTGGCCAGAATTCGGTAGGGCCGCCGCGAAGGTCCGGGTAGTTCTTCCAGAGCCATGGCCAGGGTGTAGGGCTCTTGTCCTGTAGAACACCCTGCGCTCCAGATGGTGATTGGATTTCTCGATGGTGCTCGCGCCAAATGAGCCGCCATCACGTCGAAGTGCTCTCGCTCGCGGAAAAAGCTGGTCTTGTTGGTGGTCAAGACGTCGATCATGTTGGAAAGCTCATCTTGATCGCGTTTTGCGTGACTCAGATACTCCCCGAAACCGCGAATCCCGGTCGCCTTGAGCCGTTTGCTCAGTCGGCTCCGAACCAGCGATTCCTTCCCCTGGCGCATTTCGATGCCGCAGACCTCGTGAAGAAACTTGCGAATCGAATCGAATTCTGCCGGAGTCAGTTCCGGGGTTGGAAAACGAGCCTGTGCGGTTGTTCCATTCATTGGAGATCAGAACTGAGCCAGGAGCTCATCCGCCTCATCATCGGAAAATGACATGCCCCACGATGCATCGTTCCCACTTCCGTTGCTGGGAGGACGGCCAACGTTGGCAGCATTGGGCGCGGGGCTAGCGGGGCGTTGGGCGTTGGACGCCGCGTACGAGGACGTCGCATACGAAGCAGCCGAATGCGAGGAAGCCGCATACGAGGATGGGAGCGGGGGCGCCATGTGCGCCGCCTCCCGGCCGCCGAAGTTGAACTCCGCCACCATGCCCCGCATCGCTTCCGCCTGCCCTGACAGCTGCTCTGCCGCAGCTGCCGATTGCTCCGTGGTCGCCGCATTGTCCTGGGTAACCTGCGACATGGATTCCACCGCGGTGTTGATTTGGCTTACGCCTTCGCGTTGCTGCTCCGAAGCGGCTGCGATCTCCGCCATCACCTCGACCACTCTGCGTACTTGTCCGTTGATCTCTTGAAAGCTCTCTTCCACCTGTTGGTTGTACTGCACGCCGAGCTCTGCTTTACGAACCGATTCCTCGATGGTCCGGGTTGTGCTCTGAGCCGCTTCCGCGCTGCGCATGGCCAGGTTTCGAACTTCTTCTGCAACCACCGCGAAGCCCTTTCCGGCGTCTCCGGCGCGAGCCGCTTCGACGGCTGCGTTGAGCGCGAGGAGGTTGGTTTGAAATGCAATTTCATCGATCGTTTTGACGATCTTCGCGGTTTCATCCGCGCACGATTTGATATCCACAATCGATTCGGAGAGCGCTTTCATATGGCGTACGCCAGCGTCGGCGCTGGAGAGCGCGGCATCCGACATCGCCCGCGCTTCCTGTGCGTTGGACGCGTTCTGCCCCGCCATCGACGCCATCTCTTGCAGGTTGCCGGTAACTTCTTCGAGCGAGCTCGCGTTGTCGGATGCGGATTGCGCGAGCGATTGGCTGCCGGTCGTCACTTCGGTCGTTGCTTTGGAGACTTCTTCCGCAGCCCCCGAAATCCGACTCAGCGTGCCCTCAAGGTTGGTCACCGCGGTATTGAGCGCATTTTGAATATTCTGGAACGCACCGTGAAAGTTCCCTTGCATGCGCGCTTCCATGTCTCGATTGGCGAGCATGGTGAGCGTGGACTCCGCCTCTCGAAGAGGAGTCTCGACGGCCTGCATCATATCGTTTGCGCCAGCCAGAAGATCTCGAAACGCGCCGCGCTTGGAGTTCGCGTCGAGTCGCTTGGACAGATCACCCGCCGCGACGGCTTGAATAAGCCCCCGAATCTCCGCGACGACTTGCTCGAGCGTATCGCGCGCCGCAGCAAAATTGTGTGCCAAGACATCGTGATGCGAACGGGGCTCTACCTTCGCGTTCAAATCACCTTCACTGAGCGCCTGGGAAGCGCTCGCGATTCCTTGGCTGTAGTCCTTGAGCGTGCGGAGGGCGGCCGCAAGCTGGCCGATTTCGTCGGTGCCACGGTGAGTAACTTCGCAGTCAAGGTTGCCTTCCGCGAGTCGGTTCGACGCCTTCGCAAGCTCGACCAAAGGCAAGGCAATGCGTCGGCCCGACACCCATCCCCCCGCCGCGACGAGCAGCAACGCGGCCAGCGCGGTAAGACCGATCCGGCCCGTGAGTTGCCCGGCGGCACCGAGCGCCTCCGTTTCCTCTGCCCGAGCAAGCATGGCCCAGTTCATTCCTGGAAAACCAAGCGCGCCTTCGAGATGGCTGTACCCCGCGATCTGCCAGATCTCCTTGCGCGCGTGCAGCGAACGAATGTGGCCGTGTTTTCCGGCGACCGCTTCCTTCGCCGCTTCGACCCCGAGCTCTGCGAGATTGAGGTTCATCAACACGTTCATGTCGTGGGGAACGGTTCGTTGGCCGGTGTGGGCTGGATCGTAGTCCACGATCACGCGTCCCACGCTGTCCAGAAGCGTCAACTCGACGTGCTCCAAACCTTCTTTGTTGAGCGAGTCGTAGGCCGCTTTGACGATATCTTCGACCAATGAAAAGCGCGTGCGATTGCTCCAGTAGGCGATGACTTCGCCAGCATCGTCATACACTGGCGCGGAAAAGCCCAGAGAGAGCGATGGGTCTCCGGGATAGGTCTGTTTTACGTCGGAATCGACATGAATGTCCTCGATGAATGTCCCATCGGAAACATCATTGCCCGGCGCGGTAAACGGCATTCGGGTAGTGAAGCTTCCCGCTTTGACGGCTCGAAACCAGTCCGCATCGCGATAGCTCTTCTGAAACAGATTCTTGGAGTTGATAGAGCGACCATCCTGATCGCGTGTGTTGACGGCAATCACCTTGCCGTTCAGGTCAACCATGATGGTGAGGTAGTAGATATCGTAGATATCTACGTATCGATTCATGGCCTGCACGATTGGGTTTTCTTCGCTGGCCTGGTACCAATGCTCTCGATCCAGCACCACGCGGTTCGAGGCAAATGCCTGAACGTCGCCATACCGCTCAAATAGGTTTCGATCGATTTTGTCGGAGACTTCCCCAGCAATCCGCGCAAATCGGCTCGCGGTTTGCTCTTCTACCTCCTTCGCAGCGGAGATTGAAATCGCTCCAACGACCGCAACCGGCACAAAGCCAAATGCTACGAAGAGCAGCACCAGCTTTCCGGCAAGGCCGGTGGATGACAGTTTCTCCTTCATGACTCCCCCTCTTCCAGCTCCGAGTCGTGCCCCGCACGTCTGAGTTGAACCACCTCGTCGGTAGACAGCACCCGTTCAATGTCGAGCAGCAACCGCACTTGTCCGCCCGTCTTTCCTACGCCCAGCAAAAAGTCGGTGTTCACCGCATCTCCGAAATGAGGCGCATCCTCAACATGTGACGCAGAAACGGACACCACCTCCGACACGGAATCCACCACGATGCCCACATCCACCCCGTGGCTGCGAACCACGATGATGCAGGTTTGCGGCGTATCTTCCGCCACGCTCATGTCGAACTTGCGACGGAGATCGACGATGGGAATGATGCTGCCGCGCAGGTTCACGACCCCGCGAACGAAGTGAGGTGTACGAGGAACTCGCGTAATGCCCAACAAACCAAGAATCTCCTGAACCTTCTCGATTCGGATTCCATACTCCTCCGCGTCGAGCATGAACGTGAGGTACTTTCCAGCGCGAGAGTCTTCTTGAGCCTCGGTCGCGGGTTCAGTCATCTTCCTCCCTCCATATCGTGCAAAATCATGCGGTCACCGCGGGGGTTTGACGGGCCAAGGTGAGCAAACCGGCGGTGTCCACAATCAGGCCGACGCGGCCATCCGCCAAAATGGCTCCACCACTCAACCCCAAGATGGTTCCAATCCCGTCGCCGAGCGATTTGATCACGACCTGCTGTTGATCGAGCAGCTCATCGACCAGCAATGCGCACTGCCCCTCTCCGTCGCCGACCACCACCGCCAACGCTTGGGACGAGTCGTCGATCGCGCCTTCGACTTCGAAGAGGCGGCTGAGCCGGAACAAGGGTATCGGAGCCCCACGAAGAGTAAGCAATTCTCCTCGAGAAGACACCGTCGTCAGCATGCTCGGCTCAGGCCGCAAGCTGCTTTGAATATCGGTGGTTGGAATCAAGTAACGCTCCTGACCCACCCGCACCAGCATGCCGTCGGTGATTGCCAAGGTGAGCGGCAAATTGATGGTGAAGGTCGTTCCCTCTCCAAGCTCAGACGCAATATCAATGCGCCCTCCAAGCGCCGCGACATTGCTCCGCACAACGTCCATGCCCACGCCGCGCCCGGACACATCGGAAACCTTCTCCGCGGTCGACAAGCCGGCCTCGAACACCAGTTGAAACGCTTCCGCATCGGTTATCGTGCGAGCCCGATCCGCGGTGATCACGCCGTTTTTCACCGCCTTATCGACCAACCGATTGCGATCGAGCCCCCCGCCATCGTCAGAAAGCTCTACGACCACATTGCCACCCGAGTTGTAGGCTGCGATCTGAACTCGCCCGATCGGATGCTTGCCTCGCTCTTCTCGTCTCTCGGGCGTTTCGACTCCATGGTCGACGGAGTTGCGCACCATGTGAATCAGCGGATCGGCAAGCGACTCCACCATGTTGCGATCGATTTCGGTGTCGTCACCCACCGTGACAAACTCAACCGACTTGCCCTGCCGCTGAGCAACATCGCGCACCACGCGCTGGAGTTTCTTGAACGTCGCTCGAAACGGGACCATACGCAGACCCATGCTCAAGTCTTGAAGCTCCCGCACAATCTTGCTGACGTGGGTCACCTTGCGCTGCGCTTCCCGACCTCCTTTGGCGATTGCGGCGTCTTCGCGCACCATCGCGTGGGCGATGACCAGCTCGCCGACCATGTCGATGAGTTGGTCGAGCCGTTCGCTGCGCATGCGAATCCACTGCCCGTCTTCAGCCGACGTCGCTTTCTTCGGTCGGGCGGCGCGAGCGGGTTGGCTTCTTCCGTCAGACAGCCCCGAACGCGCGTGCGCACCCACTCCGTGCGCCTCAGGGTCTTCCAAGATCGACCGAAGCTGGTAGTACCCCTCTGGCGCCTCGGCTTTCTCACCACGCAGCGCCGCAGACACCGCTTCCCCGAGCTCCTTGAGCATGTCCGAAGACTGAAGGGCCAAGTCCGCGTATCCGCCAACGCACCGAATCTTGCCAGAGCGCATGCGGTCGAGCAGGTGCTCCGCCAAATGCGCGAACTTCGAAACCGCGTCGAGCTCGACCATCGCGGCCACACCCTTCACGGTGTGAAACGCGCGAAATACTGTATCGATGGCCTCCCGGTCTTCCGGATTTTCCTCGAGCTCCAGCAGCGCGCCCTCCGCGCCTTCGCAGTATTCGCGGACTTCCCCAACGAACTCCTCCACCAGTTCGTCGCCGGGCTCGACCTGAATAAATGGCTCGTCAGACGACGCTTCGGCATCGGGCGGATCGGCTGGTTCGTCGCTCGAGTCGGACACGCCATCCTCATCTGGTGACTCTGAATCTCGCGCCGCTTCCGCCGCAGGGGGCGGTGTCGATTCCGACGTGGCCGCGGAATCGGGCGTAGATTCAGGGCTCTCCTCAGCTGCACGGTCCGATTCGGTCGCCGCCCGGACCAACCTCGCCGCCGCCGAAATCAACATCGGCCCGTGGGCCGCGCCATCTGGCGCAAGAACCGTGCGAAGCTTCGTGGCGGCGGACTTCAGAAGCGCGGGAACCGCCGGTCCAGACCCATCCGCTTTTCGCTCCTCGGCCTGCAATTCCAGTGCAGAAACAACCTCTTCCAGCTCGTCGCGGTCTTCCGGTTCGAGCTGGACAAGCAAACTGACGATTTCTTCAATCGTCATTGCCGTATCTGCCCCGTTCCGCAGTAGCGATTGCCCATCGCCAGTACAATCGGTGGAGAATCGCGGCATTTTACCCCCTATCGGAGATCGCGATGAAGCGCGGTCTGCTTTCGACGCTTCGCTGCGGCGGTGACTTTTGGAGCCCACGAAGAATGGCGAGAAGCGCAACCGCGGCGTGACCTATCGCCAGTTCTCGTGTCGCTCCATGTTTTGCGAACTGTTGCTTTCCAAAAAAGTCACCTTGCAAGGTGACGACACAAGGTAAAAGGCGATACTCTCCTATTGAGGAAAACTGAGGTTCCTAGCCACCGAACGCAGACATGGAATTTCTGGAAGATGTCACCGTCAAAATGTCGCTCGGGCTGCTCATCGTCCGGCTAGAGGAAGCGGATAGTGAACGCAGCTTCAAGATTGCCTTTGCAAACAAGGCGGCCGGCCGCGCGACGGAGCGTGAGTTCACCTCAACCGTCGGAATGTGGTTGGGCGAAGCGTTTCCGGCACTTTGCAGCCGACCACTGCAGACGGCATACGAACGAGCGCTAGCCACGGGGCAGCCAGAGCACCTCGGTCAGATCGTGCACAGCGATCCACCAGCTCGAGAATCCGTATTCGAAGTGGAAGCGATCCCGCTCGATGCGGCAACCGTCGCGATCTTGTTTAAGAACGCCACGAAGCAGTTCGAAGCGGAAGCGCGCGCCACCGAACTTGGCCGCGCTAAAAAGAAAGCTGACAGCGCCAGCAAGGCGAAGAGCGAATTCATCGCAAACCTAAACCACGAAATCCGCACGCCCATGAACGGAGTGATGTCGATGGTTCACGCGCTGAGAACGACGGAGCTAACTCCGCGACAGCGCGATTGCATTGACATTATTGAGACATCCGGCGAAGCGATGATCTCGTTGGTCGATAGTGTGCTTGATCTTTCGAAAATCGAAGCTGGAAAAATGTGCCTCGAGTACGCAGACACAAACTGCAGGAGGCTCACCCGAAATGTCGTGCGCATCTTTCAGCAGAGCTGCGCCGACAAAGATGTGGCTTTGAACCTTTCGATCGACGCGGAGGTTCCGACATTCGTTTCGTTGGACCGGAACCGAGTCCGGCAGGTTCTCACCAACCTGATTGGCAACGCGGTGAAATTCACCGAACAGGGACACGTCACAGTTCGGCTAACGGCAAACGACCGGAACGCGCGCGGGGTCATGCTTCGCTTCGAGATCAGCGACAGCGGTATCGGTATTGCGGAACAAGACCGAGAACGGATGTTCGAACCCTTCACCCAGGTCGATTCATCGGCCACCAGGGATTTCGAAGGATCCGGCTTGGGCCTAACCATTAGCCAGCGATTCGTGGAAGTGATGGCGGGCACGATTGGCGTCGAGAGCAAAATTGGCGTCGGGTCGACGTTTTGGTTTGAACTGCCCGCGCGCCTCGCCACCCCAATCAACGCAGATTCTGCGTTCACGCGGGCCTTGGATGGCCAGGCGATTCTTGCCTACGGGACCAGCGAATCGTTTCACCACCTCGTAGAAGATTTGGAAATCTACGGATCGGTGGTGACGGCAGTCAATACTCCAGCGGATTTTGTCGATCACTTGCTGACCGTCGACTCGATGTACACGCTCGCGGTGGTTGATCACCACACCCCCGACATTCAGGGGGCGCTCCTCGGCCGCTTCGTCCGGCAGCATCCATCGCTTCAGGATATTCCCCTGGTGCTATGGTCGAACTCGCGGAAGAAGGAAACCGATCACGCGCAGCGCGCTGGGTTCAGCGCCTTCGTGGTGGCGACGACACCGATCGAACAGGTTCTGGAAACGTTCGCATCGTTGATCTCGAGCCCTCCGTCGTCGTTTGTCGCGGTCGGCGAACCCAACGAAGTCGGCAACGGGTCGTCGACTCTCTCCTCCGCCCGAGTGCTCGTGGTCGAAGACATGGAGCTAAACCGCGCAGCCTGCGTTCGTTTGCTCGAATCGATCGGCTACAACTCGGACACCGCCCGAGATGGCTACGAAGGCCTCGAAGCCGCGTCACGCACTCGCTACGACGCCATTTTGATGGACTGCCAAATGCCGCGTCTGGATGGATGTGAAACCACGCGGCGCATCCGCAAGAGCGAAGAAGGCTCGGACCACCACACCCCGATCGTCGCACTCACCGCGCACGCGACCCTCGAACACCGACAGGAGTGCTTTCAAGCGGGAATGGACGCCTATCTGGTCAAACCAATCGACCCGATCGAAATGCAAAAAACGCTCGCCGCGCAAATCTGGCTCCGCGACTACGCAAGTCGCCTGAGCGCGTTCGACCCCTATTCGGCGCTGCGTAGGGTGGGCGGAAAACCCGAATCGCTGTCCGCCATGGCGCACGGATTCTTGCAGAGCATTCCCGGACGAATCGATTCGCTCGTTCGCGCCATTGACGCGGGAAACCTGGTGGAGGCTCAAAAGCAGGCACACGGGATTCGAGGGGCCGCAGCGAGTCTGTCCGCCAATACGCTGCGAGATGGGCTCAGAAAAGCCGAGGAGGCTGCGGAACGAGGCAACGCGGAGGCACTGAAGAACGCGCTTCCGGAAATCGTTCGGGAGTTTCAACACGTGCATTCGGTGTTTGAAGAGCTCACGAAATCAGTGCGAAATAACGAGAGTCTGGCGCCGGCTCGCATCCGGAGCGCAGCGTCGTGAGGGGAGGCGCAGATGCGTAGTCTCGTCATCGAAGATGATTTTGTTGCGCGATGCTTGTTGGTTCAGCACCTGCGGCCATACGGGACATGCGACGAAGCGACGACCGGAGAGGAAGGAATCGCTGCCGTAGTCGGTGCAATCGAGAAAGACCACCCGTACGACCTGATCGTGATCGACATTATGTTGCCCCAACTCAGCGGTGGCGCGGTGCTCAAGAAAATCCGCGAAATTGAGAAAGCGAACCAAACCGACGATGACGCGCCGCGATCCAAGATCATCATGGCAACCTCACTTGACGCGCGAACATCGCGAACCGCCGCCTTTCGCTGGGAATGCGATGCCTATCTGACGAAGCCCATCGACCTCTCTACGCTCACGCTAGAGCTGCACAAGTTGGGCTTGATCGACGACGAATCAGACCCAAGCTGGTCGATGTAGCTACTCTGCAACCCAGAATAGCCCTCCCGGAATGAGCGCCGGAGTCCGCTTGTTCGCTTGTTCAAATTCGCTCATGAACTAAGGCCTGTAGCCCTCGCTGGGGTCTTCTGGCACAGCCTCGAAGGCCTCAGCGGCCCGCCATTTCCTTAATGATTACAGGGGTAAATACGTGGAGCGAGTTTTGCATCCGAGGTCTACAGATGCCATGCACCACAAGCTAGCAACCTGCTTTAGAATGTGTCTCGCGCTCGGCGGCGTGGGCGGATTGGTCGGCGCGGCGAACCTCGGGTGCGTCGCTGGCGAGGTATCCAGCACGGCTGGCTCGTCCAACCGTACGGAGGAAGAGGACGGGGGCGCCGAAGAAGCACCGCGAGACCCCTGCGTGGACGGCTCGCGGTCGTTCACTCCCATCGCCATCGAAGCCGCCGCGCCGGAAGGTATTGACGTGCGCCATTTGGGCCGTCCCCTCGACGCCAACTTCGCGTTTCTTTCCGGCCCCGACGGAGAAACGCTCTTTCCCGAAGGCGATGTGTTCACTTCGCCTGCGGACACCATTTACCACCGCGCCGTAGAGTTCGATAACTCCCGCAGTTTCAGCGCGCACGCCAGCGCCTGGGGCATCACGGTAGGTGGCGGAACCGGGGGCTCGCGTCGCTACGTCGCATATCAGGCCGTTCAAACCCGAGACGTTCGCTCCATCGAGGACACCACCCAGATTCGGACCGCGCCGAAACAGGCAGTCTGGTACCTCTCCAAAATTCACTACGGACACAGCTACGACTTGGTAATTTCCGGAGAAGCCAACTCGTTTCATGTAAGCGTCAAAGCGAGCTTCTTTGGCCTCTTCGGAGGCGGAATGAAAGCATTCGCCGAATCGCATAGCTTGGATGTCAGAGCGATCGGCCGAGGGCTGAAACCGAAGAGCGACGACGCGATCTTTGCCCGGTCGGAGGACGAAATCCGCGAAGCGTATACCCTCTCCGGCGACCCGGTGCCTATTCTTGTGGAGTACCGCAGCATCCCTGCGGCGTGCATCCCCGGGGGAGAGCCCATCGAGTGGAAAAACCCACTGCGGGCGCAGATCGACTTCAAGGAAATCGATATCTATCGCCGCGGGGACCGAACCTGGAATCTCGATGCGCGATGTCGCGTCAACGAACGCGAAGTTCGGCTCAACGATCCGATCGTGTGGGCAAGCAAGGGGAGCATTTGCGACAACCGAGTGAGCGGTCGAGGCCCCCAAGGCGACGGCAACTACTGCCGGTTTGATCTCGGATGGAGCACCGTGATCGACGTCATACCGGGAGAAATCATTCGCTGCGGCGTCGAAGGCCGAGCGTTGCCCGACGACGACGCAGTCGACTACGCTGAGTTCGAATACACGGTCATGGAAGAAAACGAGCCCGTCTCAGACCGCGTCGGCACCGGCAACTCCCACACCGAATACTGGATGAACTACGACATCAACTTTGTTCCCTACGAACAAAACAACGTCGAATAGAAACAACGTCGAATAACCTTGCCTAGTTCGGGCCTAGCTCGAAACTCGACGCCACAAAATCAGCATCGAGTACCCGGTTGTACACCACGACCTGGTGCATCGTGCCGAGCCAACCTCTGTCGTTGTCGCCTTCGTTGGCTACTGAAATCCTGTGCCCCGAGTCTAGGTGGTCGGTTGAGCAGGTGCTGCAATTGAGCAGAGTCAGAAGCGCTCCGTCGAGAAAGACCAGCGCGTTTTGCGTCGCAAGATCCACGACGAATACCGCCTGACTGCGTCCACCCGCGATGAGCGGATCGGTCGCCGCAGGGGTGACGTCAATGATGCTGCCCACCGCGTTGCGCTTGAACCATCGCACGGTCACGTCGTCTTCCGTTTGCCCAACGAGAATCGTCTGCTCACGAGAATCTTGAGACCACGCGAATATCCGAGCCGGCCCCCGCTGCGCGATATTCTGCGGTGTGAACCAGACCTCAATGCTGATTGCATTGCCTGCAGCCACCGCACTCCGCAGCGCGCCCGTGCTCGCGAGCCCGGCCGCGAACAATCGTGTCTGCGCGTCAATCCGAAGACCGTCAGCAACCCACGTGACCTTTGTCTCATCGAAACCATCAAGATCGTAGTCCGCGCCAAGCGCGCCATGATTGGTCACCACCGCGCCCGATCCTTCATCGAATCGATACCAAAGCTGGCCGTGCGCCTGCCGGAAGCTTTCGACTTGCTCGCGTGAAAGCGAAGTCGATGCATCGCTCCTAGGAATAGCGGAGTCGGCAAACCCGCCATCGGAAGCCACGGCACCGTCCAGAGACAGGGAACCATCTCGCGAACCCGTGTTCCCTGAATCGGTCCCGCTATCGCCTTCGAGGACGAGGATATTCTCTAAACCGGTCCGGCAGCCCGCAACCGCGAGCCAAACGACGGCGTACAAGAGCCAGCCCCGGCATACCACCACCCAATCAAATTACACCAACAACACAATTTGAGCAAATCAGCGAGTCGACACTGCAAGCGCGCTCTCTACGCTTCGCACAAGTAGGTCGACCTCATGGATAGAGTTCGGCCAATGCGGGGAAAACCGAATCAAGCCATCGGGAGTGCTGCCCGCGATGCCTTGATCCCGGAGCGATTGGACGAACAGCTCGAAACTCGCGCGCTCCGGCAACTCAAACGTCAGGCTCCCGGAGCGCCCATCCGAATGTGACGTGCGGCGCGAACGAAGCCCCAGCGCCACCAGTGCAGGCTCGGCGGCATCGTGCCATCGTTGAATGTGGGCGAATACTTGGTCCACCCCGAGCGACGTGATCAGGTCGAGCGACGCTTCGAGCGCGGCATAGCCAACCACGTTCTGCGCGCCTTGCTCCACAAAATCCGCCTTCGCGCGGATAGGCCGCTCATAGTTCAGATGCCCTGCGCCGTGCATAAGAAAATCGAATGGCTGTTCATGACTGCGCCATCCGGCTACATGGGGACGCAACGAGCCAATGCGATGAGGCGCCACATACAAGAACGCAGCGCCCTCGATCCCCATCAGCCACTTGTGGCTGCCGCAGCTGAGATAGTCGATGCCCACGCCTACATCGAGGGGAACTGCGCCGCATGCTTGAATCGCATCCACGAACATCTGAGCGCCGTATTTTCGGCACAAAGAGGCCATTTTCGGCACAGGCATGCGCAAACCGGTCTGAAACTGCACCGCACTGGTCGCCACGAGCCTGATTCCAGAACCGGTCGTGCCAGAGTCGAGAATACGTTCCAACTCGCCGAGCCCTTCGTCGTGGCTGCGCCAAAACGACTCGAGGGACATCCATACGATCTCTAGCTCGAAGAGCTCCGCCGCGCGCTGCCACGGAGTCACGTTGGCGGGAAACTCCCCTCGAAAGAGGACCACGCGGTCGCCCCGCGTCCAAGGAAAACAGAGCGCGACATTCATGATGCCCTGCGACGTGTTCGGCACAAAACCGATATCTTCGCCCCGGCCGCCAACGAGCGTGGCGAGCTTGTTGCGCAAGTCTTCGCGCCGCGGCGTCCACTGCTGGTAGCCATAGAAACCGTCGCGGGCGTAGTCCTCGAGCACCTGCGCGGCGGCTTCCCGAACCGGCGTAGAGACCGGCGAGATCGCCGCGTGGTTGAGGTATGCGCGCGCCTCCAGGGTGGGAAATAGCGAGCGGTCTCCGAAGCGCGACGCGGCTTGCTCGATCAGCTCATGGGTCATCGGTAGGCTCGAGCTCCAAAATGATGTCACCCCGCGACAAGTCTACCCCGTCCTTCGGGACAATCGCTCGAATGCGGGCACGCTCCGGAAGCCCTTCCCCGCCGTACGTGACTCGCGTAAACGTCTTCATCGCTTCGAGCAAACACACCGTTTGACCTCTCGCCACCTCGTCGCCGATCCGCAAAAACGGCTCACTATCGGGAGACGGTTTCTCGTAGTACCGGCCGCTCATCGGAGAAACGAACGCGGGGCCTTCATATTTCTGCGAAGGAGCGTCTGGCGACGAATCGGTCTCAGTATCCGCGGCGCTCGAGACATCGGAAGAGATGGCCGTAGACGCGTTCTCCGTCACGCGGAGCAACTCCTGACCGTATCCGACAGGCGTCGGCTCCAACAGGCGATCAACAACTCGTGCGCCTTCGAGCTCCGGGGGCGCCATCACCGAATGGCGAACGCCGAGTATCTCCAGCGTGCCAATCGGATGCCCGCGGAGAACTCGATCGGATATCCAAGGACTGCACCGCCATATCCCGACCGACGGAGAACACAGCCGCGCGTCGTCGCTTGGGCGACCATCTGGCGGATCAACGTCTGCAACGAGAATCTTGCGAGCGCTCCCCCGGCTCACGGCAGCCTCCCGGCAAGGTCGATCGCCGCCAAATCGTGCAACGACCAAATACGCGGGTTCTTCACGCGCCGATATCCGCACGATTGGTAGCTCATCTCCACCAGGAGGCATAGCCAATCCCGGAGCTCATCGAAACGCACAATCTCGTCGGTGTCCATCTGGCTAGCGGCGCGAAACGGATTCATATCGGACTCGATCTGCTCTTCTACCTGGCGCATTCCCTGCGCAACCTGGGCGCGCTCTTTGGGATCGGAGGACGCGATCTCGAACGCGTCGTTCAACTTCGAATGGTACGCCGCAATGGCGAGCGTTCGGCCTTCCATCACGCTCAGTCGAGAAAGCGTTGTCGAGAGCTGAATCACCGGATCATAAGGAAGCCCCGCCATCGCGTAGTAACCAGCGCCCGACGCTTTTCGCAGCAACACCGTAAATACTGGGGCGGCGTGATTGCTGTGCCCGTAGATCAAATTCGAGCCGTAGCCGAGCAACCCTTGGGCCTCTGCCGCGGCGCCGATGTCAAACCCGCTGACGTCTTGAAGCCAAATCATCGGCAACCCGTCATCGGCGCAAGCGCGGGAGAACGCGCTGAGCTTTGCGATGCCGTCGCGATAGAGAATGCCGCCAACCCGCGCTTGACGTTCTTGATCGCCACCATCGTCGAGCAGACCCTGACGATTGATCACCACGCCGGCGTGGAGACCGGCAAAACGTCCTACGCCACACAACACTTCTCGCCCCATCTCAGACAGCAGCTCCCATAGGAGCCCTTGATCGCAAAGCCGCGCCACGACTTGGTCGGCATCGTACGGAAGTCGATGATCCGCAGGGACAAGCCCACCAAGCTCGCCGCGGGGAAACGCCGTTCCAGTCGCGCCTTGATCGCCGCGATAGTACGCCGCAGCCGACGATGGCAGACGCGAAATCTCGTTTCGGAGCGATGCGATCAGCATTTGGTCGTTCGGCACGCGCGCATCTGCGCACCCCGACTGATGCACGTGCACCTCGGGCCCGCCGATATCGAGCGATGTCACTCGCTGACCCTTCGCGCCCTTCACGAGCGCGGCTCCCGCAATGACCATGTACGCCTGCTCGGTCATGTACACGCGATCGCTAATGATCGGCATATATCCACCGCCCGCGATGCAGTCACCGAATACTCCTGCGAGCTGAGGAACCCCCGCGTCAGAAAGGCGGCTGTTCATCAGAAAGATGTGCCCCGCGCCCGTCCGTCCACCGAAGCTTCGCGCTTGTTCGGGCAAATATAGCCCGCTGCAATCCACGAGATAGATCGCCGGCACACGAAGGCGCAAAGCCATGCTTTGAGCTCGCTGAATCTTCTCCGGCGTTTGCGGCCACCAGGCGCCAGACGCCACGGTATTGTCGTTGGCGATCACCATGCACCAACGCCCGTGCACCCGAACGAACGCCGTTACCACGCCGGCCGCGGGAGAGGTCAGGTCTCCGAACTGGACCCCGTGGTTCACGAAGGTTCCCACTTCGTAGGGTTGACTTCCGGGATCTTGAAGCATCTCGATGCGTTCGCGGGCGGTTCGTTTGCCTTTCTGATGCACCCGCTCTCGATAGCGCGGCCCCCAGCCGTCGTAGACTTCCGCCCGGCGTTTGCTCAGCGCGTCTTCTCTCACCGCCAGCGCGCTTCGTTGCTCTTCAAACGTCCGGTCGTCGAGCAATCGATTCCGATCCACGCCGATCGGCACCAAGGGAACATGCGCCATTCGTGCTTAGTCTCCCCACCCTGGAATCGCCGCGGTATGGTAGTTGCTCGATCGAAACGCTTCCGATTGGAGCACCGCCAAGTGCACGGGAATCGTCGTCGCTACGCCTTCGCACTGAATCGCACGAAGCACTTCGACCATCCGATCGATCGCTTCTTCCCGAGTCGGCCCCGCGGTAAGGGCCTTGCAGAGCATGCTATCGTAAAACGGCTCGACTACGTACCCCGGCGTCACGTGGGTGTCGAACCGTGTTTCTCCGGCGACTTCGGGAGGCAAAGAAAAGTCGGCAATCGTGCCCGGCGTGGGCCGAAAGTCGTCGGCGGGGTCTTCGGCATTGATTCGACACTCAAGCACATGGCCAATCAGATGCACCTCTTGTTGAGAAACCGACAAAGGGTGACCAGCGGCAATGCGAATCTGCTCCGCAACGATGTCGAGGCCACTTCTCATCTCGCTGACCCCATGCTCGACTTGTAGTCGCGCGTTCATCTCAATGAAGTGAAGCGTTCCTTCACCGTCGAGCAAGAACTCGAACGTGCCCGCCCCGACGTACCCGAGACGCGCAGCGACGCGCACCGCGCCCGTGAGCACACGCTGCCGCTCGTCTTCGGAGAGCACTACCGAGGGCGATTCCTCGATCAGCTTCTGGTGTTTTCGCTGCACGCTGCAGTCTCGTTCGCCGACGTGAATCGCTTGACCGTAGCGGTCTACAAGGATCTGTACTTCGATGTGACGGGTACGTTCGAAGAGTTTCTCGAGGTAGAGGGTAGCGCTGCCAAAGCTTGCCTGCGCTTCACGCGCCGCTTCGGCGTACGCGACAACCAAATCATCGTCGTCGCGTACGACCCGCATCCCTCGGCCTCCGCCCCCGTCGTCCGCCTTGAGCATGACCGGGTAGCCAAGTTCCGCAGCCTGGGCTTGCGCGTCAGCCGCATCACGCACGCAATCGCTTCCTGGAACCACACTCAAGCCGTGCGCTGCGACCACTCTTCGAGCCGCCGATTTTTGGCCGAGAAGCGCAATCAACGCCGGTGGCGGACCAATAAAGGTCAGTCCATGAGATCGACAAAGCGAAGCGAACACTGCGTTCTCAGACAAAAACCCCCACCCCGGATGAACCGCAGAACATCTCGTTTGGCGCGCCGCCTGGACCACGCGATCGAGACACAAATAGCTATCCGAAGGCCGCGGGGGCCCGAGCACAACATGCTCGCGGCCAGCAAGATAGGGCGCGACCTGGTCGGCTAGCGACACGCCGAACACAGGCTCGATTCCGAGTTCATCGCAGGCTTTGGCGATGCGCACCGCAACCTCGCCCCGGTTGGCGATGAACACGCGCCGGAACATGAGCCGGTTTCTAGCCTACCTGAACGTCCCAGCCCACCCCGAATGAGCATGTCCCTGAATTAAGGCAACGCACGAGCTACACTGCGCGCCGTATGACTACGACCGTCCGCATGCTGATCTTTCTCCTCGTCACCTCCGCTGTCTGGGGAGCCGCGCATTTCTACGTCGGAAGCCGGTTGATCCGACCACTGCCGCTCTCCCCCACCGCCAAGCGGTGGGCGTGGGTCGCGCTGTGGCTCCTGTTTTCGATCGGGCCGCTGACCATGGTAAGCGGCCGCGCGCTCGGCACCACGCGCATATTCTCCGCGCTCCGATGGGTCAGCTTCACCTACATGGGCTTCTTCGTGGTGCTGTTCTTTGCCATGCTGCTCCGAGACGCGGTGGGGCTTGTGGTGGCGTGGATGCGCCTTGGGCCATCAGACCCAGAACGACGACTTTTTCTCACCAATGCGGTGCATTCTGGCGTCGTCGGGCTCTCAGGATTTTGGGCGGGTTTTGGGCTGTACGAGGCCCGTCGGTTGGCCACGGTAGTGGAAGTCGACGTGCCCATCGACGATCTTCCTGACGAACTCGTGGGCTACCAGATCGCTCAAGCGAGCGACATTCATGTCGGCCCAACCATCAAGGGGAGCTACCTGCAGGCGGTCGTCGACCGAATCAATGAACTCGGCGCCGACATGGTCGCGATCACGGGCGACCTTGTCGACGGTTACGTTCGAGACCTCAAACATGAGGTCGCTGCGCTCGCCTCGCTCAAGGCTACCGACGGCGTATTCTTTGTCACGGGCAACCACGAGTACTACTGGGACGCGCCGGAATGGGTCGCGGAGCTTCGGCGACTCGGGCTCACGGTGTTGATGAACGAGCATCGCGTGATCGAGCGAGGCGGAAGCCGCTTGCTGGTCGCTGGCTGTACCGACTACAGCGCGGGCCGCATGATTCCCGGCCACGCCTCCGACCCGGCCCGCGCACGAGCCGGGGCGCCGGAATGCAACGCAAGCGTGTTGCTTGCTCATCAACCCGGAAGCAGCACCAAAGCCGCCGAAGCCAAATACGACTTGCAGCTCTCCGGGCATACCCACGGCGGGCAGTTTTTCCCGATTACACTATTTGTTGGATTTGCCCACGCGTTCGTCGCCGGGCTCAATCGGCTTGAACGCACGTGGGTCTACGTCAATCGCGGCACGGGCTACTGGGGCCCGCCGCTCCGCGCCGGCGTCCCATCAGAGATCACCCTGCTCAAGCTTGTGCGCGCCTAGCCAACACGAACGAGCGTATCGCTACCGCCAAAAACGCCAAGCTGAGCAGCGCCATCAGCGCCTGGGCGATCACCGCAGCGGGCCTCGCGACGGCTCCACCGCCAAGCCACGATAACGCCCCCGGCAACCCGCGAGCAGAACCCAAAAAACCCACCAGCGCAAGCGCCACCGCGCCATGCATGGCGTGCTTGCGCCATCGGTCCTGACGCGCGACGAACCCGCAAAGCAATATCGGCAAGCCGAAAAACGCAGGAATGAGCGCAGTCACGCTCACTTGCCCAGTCGCAAAATAACCTCCAACGCCAAGCACGATAAGCGCCAGCGCATAGGATACGGTAATGGAAGGCATGCTCCAGTTCTGCGCTTGGGTAGAGCCACCGTCAAGTGGCTGATCCGGACGCGGAATCAAGTTAGGGACCGGAATCTGGTTCAATGCGGGACCAGGTTCGGGTGCGGGTGCGGGATCAGATTCGGGTGCGGGTGCGGGTGCGGGTGCGGGATCAGATTCGGGTGCGGGTGCGGCGTCAGGATCGGATTCAGCTTCGGCATCGGAGAATCCGGCCGCTTTCGCGGCCGCCCCGTTACTTCTCGGAGGGTTTGAGGCAAACCCTCCCCCACGCGGGTACGACCCGCGCGGGTCCTCCTCCCGACTCCGGCCGCTTCGCGGCCGCCCCATCGCGCAGCGATGGGGCCCCGGCAGATTACCCTCACACTACCAGGTCACGTGGTTCCTG
>JANQQS010000005.1 GCA_028284955.1 Myxococcota bacterium
CGGGGGCGATGTCGCCCCCGCCCCATCGAATACATCCGATGGGGCCCCACCCCCTACTGGACAGCGAACGACTGAGGAAGGCTCCGAGCCTTTCGCAGGGAGAGAGCGAGGAGGAAAGCCGCGCTCAGACCAAAAGGCCGCTGCTCTACTCTAGCGATGGACGGCGCGCGAAATGGTATGCGACACCGAGGCCATTGCGCTCCGGACTGCCGCAGAAACTGCGCGCTGGGCCAGCCGGGTATGCTGCCGGTAGCGGTTGCGGGAGCGAGGCTCGGTACCGGTCGCGGCACCGCTGAGCACGCCTCGGAGGTTCCGGTCGGGCTCTTCGAGCAGCATCAGGGACACTTCACAGCGCACCGAGACTTCGCGCGCGCGATTTCGCCGATCGACCGTGACGAGGTTGCCTTCCATCCGCAGGCGGGGCAGCCGGCGTCGCCTGATCTGCCGAAGGGCTCCGTCGTCTACCTGTTCGGGCTGGCGAAACACCGCAACGTTGCGAATGGACCCCAAGCTGTCGGCGACCTCGTTGTGCAGGTAGGTCGCCAGCGAGTCTCCTGCGAAACCGCTGCGATTATGCATATCTCCGAGGACCACCACGTACCGAACGCGGTGCCAAGGGACCCGCTGAACTCGAGGAACCACGGTGATCGCGGGATAAAAACCGCGTCCATGCCGTTGCGCTTTGGCGACCGCCCGGTTCGGTCTGGTGGGCGGAGCGCCCTTGATGCGATCGATCGATCGCTGAGCTTGGGTTCTTACCGAGCGAGAAGAATCCCGCAGCGAGCGAGTCAGCGCTTTGATCGAACGCGGCGCGGCAATGCGCCCGAGCGCGGTGGCGGCGGCTGCTCGAACGGCTGGGTTGCGGTCTTTGAGGGCTCGTTCAAGAGCCGGCACGGCGCGTGTGTTGCCCGCGTTGCCAAGCGCGAACGCAGCTTGGACGCGCACCCGAAAATCCTTGCTCCGGCGGAGGGCGTAGGCGCTCCGTTGCCAGTCGAGCGCGCTGATTGGAAACGCGACGAGCCATCCCAAGACGCCGATGGCAATCACTGCAGCAGTGCGACCGATGTGGAGGGATCTATCCTTCTTGATACGAGCGAACAACAAGCGCCTCCGCGCCCCTCAGTGTACCGACCGACATCGGTACGGCGTCAACCACCAATGTAGCATTCTGTGGTCTCTCGTGCCGGTCGATCTTTGTCGAAATCGGAGGCGCAGACGACAATCGGAAGGCTTACGAGACGGGGCCTGCCGCCGCAAGCGAGCTGACGGGAACAAAAAGCACGACCTACCTAGTTCAGCGGATCGGTGCAGCCGTCTTCGTCTTCATCGCGGCCTTCGATCGCTTCCTCGTTGGGGCAGCGGTCTTCGTCGTCGAGCACGAAGTCGTTGTCATTATCAGGGTCTAGACAACCATCTTCGTCTTCGAAGCCATCGCGATCTTCCGCCAGCCGGGGGCACTGGTCTTGTTCGTCAGGGACGCCATCGCCGTCCGTGTCCTTGACCGATGGAGCGTAGGCGATAGCAAACAGCGCGCGTACAGCCGGCGTCCCTACGCCATCTGTAAAGCCTGTACCCACGGCGGCGGTGAGCGATACCTGCTCGGTCGAAAAGCGCGCGCCGATATTGCCCTCAACATAGAGCCGGCTCTTGCTGGCGATCCGTCGCGCGTCATGCTGTCCGCGCACTTCGAAGAGCCCTTGCAATCTGGGTTCAGAGGGCAGCGGCATGGCAAACCCAAATCCCCAATGCAGCTCGTCGCGGAGCGTGACCCCGGGAAGCACTCGGTCCTGTGGACGAGACCGCCAGCCCAGCACGATTCCTGCCCCTGCTCCAGCGAGCCGAAAATCAGAAATCAACTCTAGGTTGGTGGTGACTTGTTCTTCACCTGCGAACTGGTCGCCCGCGCCCACCCCCACCGAGACCGTCCCCGCGACCGCCAAGCCAAAGCCGTCGGGACGGCCTTCCCGATCGCTGGGTTCTCCGTAGACTCGGTAGCGAACCCGGAGCCTCGGGTCGCCAGCCGCCGCGCCATCGATGGCGGAGCCGTCGATCGAGCTACCCATGAGGCCAGTCGTGTTCGCGCGCTGGTAGAGAACCAGAGGCAGATCCAGGTCGATGGACGCCCGGCCACCGATGCCGAGCTGCAAGACGAGGTTGGTGCCTATGCGTTCGCCGACCAAAGCTCGGTCGTCAAGCTCGAGCGGGTCTTTGGCGTACGACGTCCACCACGCCGCGCTCAGCCGCAAATGACCCGGAGCGCGAGAGCTCGGCATCGAGAGCAGGCCATCAGCGTCGGGAGCGGGGCGAAATCGCTCAATATCGACGTTTCTCTGGGCTCGCGCGGCGGTAGCGCCGCCAAGGAGCATGACCCCACAGAGAAGCATGACCCCACCAAGAAGCATCATCCCGGTCGCGAAACCGGCCCTCAGCGACGTTCGCAATAAGCCACCGAAACTCCGAGAGAGGGACGTCACAGATCAGTTGGTCTCCAAAATCCGCTGCACACCTTGCACTGAATGTGAAAGAAGCGCATCTCGAGCTGCGCTTCCACCGGTGGTGGCGAGAAAGAGATCTTGGCCCCACAGCGACATCGGACGCACCGCCAAATCGCTGCCTTCAAGCAGAGGATGGAGGGGCAGCGGGAGTCCGGTTCGGCTGTACAGCGGCGCGATCGCGCCGAGCTCGGCGCATACGTCGGGGTCGCCGGCTTCGGCGAGCACCAAACCTGCGTTGTCGGCCAGCACAACGGCCTCGAGGCGACCTCGGCGCTTGGTATGTTCCAGCTGGTGTTCCAGGGCGCGGGTCTTGTTGTCGCTGCGACGGTGCCGACGTTCTGGGGGGGACCATGTCATGTTGTGCTCCTTTGAAACTGCAAGGGTAGTCGAGTGGATTTGTGCGACGCCAAAAACCGAACGTCAGGCGGGCGTGCTCTTTGGGAGTTCTCGCGGTAGCCTCCGCATCGCGTTGGCGGCCTACGTCAGAAACCAGATTCGCATGGAGCCCTCCCGCGACCCCGAACGCCCGATTGGCCTTGAGACGTCCCCGGCTGAACCCCAGATCGCCGAACAACCGATCGCGGAGCAACCGATCGCTGAGCGTTCGCTGGTGGAGCATCCGATCGTGGCGGCGCATCGCGTCGTGGTGACACTCGGTGGCGGAGGCGTCGGCAAAACCACGACTGCGGCGGCGCTGTCGGTGCACGCGGCGTTGTGCGGGAAGCGTGTTCTGTGCCTGACCATTGATCCAGCGCGACGTTTGGCAAACAGCCTCGGTCTGACCGAAATGACGGTGAGCGAACAGGATGTTCCGGCGGAGCTATTTGCGTCTCATGGATTGACGCTGACGGGGCAGCTTTCCGCGATGATGCTCGACACCAAGCGCACCTTTGACGATCTGGTCGGTCAATACGCGTCGACGCCTGAAGCCAAAGACCGGATTCTCAACAACGGCATGTACCAATATGTCTCGTCGTCCCTCGCGGGCACGCAGGAGTACATGGCGATGGAAAAGCTCTATGCCGTACGTAAGGACCCTCGCTGGGATCTGATAGTGCTCGACACGCCGCCGACCGCCAACGCGCTCGATTTCTTAGCGGCGCCCGAAAAGCTCATCGAAGCCATTGATTCTCCTGCGATGCGTTGGTTTGTGCAGGGGTTCGGAAGCGGAACGTTTTCCCTCAAGGCGCTCGGACGAGGTGCCGCGTTCTTGCTTCGTGGGCTTTCGAAGTTTACGGGCGCAGGGTTTTTGCAGGAAGTCGCCGCGTTCGTAACGGGCATCAACGATTTGTTTGGAGGGTTTCGCCAACGCGCGCACGTGGTGGCCGAAGCGCTGAGAAGCTCCGATGTCGCATTTATGGTCGTGACCCGACCTTCGGCGGCGGCAGTGGATGAAAGTTTGTTTTTGGCGCAGCGCTTGAACGAATCGGAAATCGATGTCGCCAGTGTGGTGATCAACAATGTCCATCCGATTCGCGACGACGGAGGCATATCCACCGCTGACCTGGTCGCGGAGGCTGAGCGGACGCATGCCGCTGAGGGATTCGCCGGGGGCGCCGAGAGGCTCGTAGAGCGAATGCGGCGGGCGTTTGATGATGAGCAAGCGTTGGCTCGCGCGGAGCGTGCCGAGATCGAAAGGCTTCGCGCGCAGATTGCCGATCGAGTATCGGTCGTGGAGGTTCCGGCGTTCGATGAAGATGTGCATGACTTGGGTGCGCTGGCGCGGCTGGCGGCGCACTTGAACAACCCAAAAATCTCGAATTCCCACGAAGGGAACCCATAGCGCAGGCTTCTGAAGGGAGCAGAACGATGGAGTCGACAAACGTCGTGGCGGTCATCCTGGCCGCGGGGCAAGGAACCCGCATGAAAAGCGATCGCCCCAAAGTGCTGCACGAGGTCGCGGGCCGAACGCTGATCGGATGGAGCGTCCGTGCGGCGTTCGAGGCAGGGGTCGATCGCTGCGTGGTGGTCGTCGGGCATGGCCGCGACCAGGTCGAAGCGGCGCTCAAAAACGAATTCGAGAGCGACGAATTCAAGAGCGACATGGGGGCGCGAGTTCAAACCGCTGTGCAGGAAGAGCAGCGGGGCACCGGGCATGCGGTGCGCTGCGCTCTGCCTCGGATCCCGGAGCAGGGCACGGTTGTGATCACCTATGGCGACTGCCCTCTCATCCCGCCGTCTACGCTGCGCGCGCTCTGCGAGAGTCGGCGGTCTCGAGCTCTTGCGCTCGTGACCGCGCAGCTGGATCGTCCGACAGGCTATGGGCGCATTCTTCGAGGGCCAGGCGGCGAGGTGCGCGCGATTCGCGAAGAGAAAGACTGCAGCGACGCCGAGCGTGCGGTGCGCGAGGTGAATCCGGGAATCTACGCGATGGAAGCCGGGTTCTTGCGCGAAGCGATCGCTGAACTCTCTCCGGACAACGCCCAAGGCGAACTCTACCTCACCGACCTCGTCGAGATTGCCGCGCGGAGCGGCGAAGTGGGCGTCGTCGACGGGAATATCGAAGATCTACGCGGCGTCAACGATCCCTATGAGCTCGCGCTTTGCGAGCGCCGCATGCGGCACCGCATTGTGGAGCGACTGGCGCGATCTGGGGTACGCATAGCGGACCCGGCGAGTGTCCAGATCGATGCTGATGCATTGGTTCACCCCGGCGCTGAAATCGGGTTCGGAGTGCATATTCGCGGACACTCAGAGATCGCGGCAGGCGCAAGAATCGACGTGGGGTGCGTGCTCGAAAACGTCGTCGTGGAGTCAGGGGCTCGGTTGCTTCCGTATTGCGTGGCGACTGATTCGACGATCGGCCGCGATGCTCAAATCGGGCCTTTTGCGCATTTGCGGCCTGCTACCCGCGTGGGCGAACGCGCCAAGGTCGGGAACTTCTGCGAAACGAAGAAAACCCACATCGGCGTCGCATCCAAAGTCAATCACTTGGCTTATGTGGGGGATGGGCATATCGGCGAGAACGTGAACGTCGGCGCGGGGGTGATTTTCTGCAACTACGACGGGTACCGAAAGCACAAAGTAGAGCTCGAAGATGGAGTGTTTGTGGGCAGCGACTCGCAGCTGGTCGCTCCCGTCAAAGTGGGGCGAGGCGCCTACATCGCGAGCGGGACCACCGTGACCAAGGATGTTCCGGCAGATGCGCTCGCGATTGCGCGCGTGCCCCAGCAGCACAAGGAAGACTATGCGCGCATGCGCCGAGAGCGTGAGAAAAAGGGCAAGATGCGCTAAATTGGGTGCATGAACTTCGGGTCTAGGCCGTTGTGGGGATTTGTCGGATGCGTGATGCTGGTCGCATTCTCCATATACGCTCGCTCGGAGCCCGAAGCGCCGTCTGAATCCAGCGCCCAGCCTTCGCCCGCGTCGGTTCCGCCCGTTGATGAGAAAGCGGTTGATGAAAAGGCCGTCGACGAGGAAACGGGCGCATGGTTGGTCGACCTGGATGACGATGTCGACGCCGCGGAGCTTCGCGACGTGGCGCGACAGGTGCGCGAAGCGGTGGCGCCGTACGACTGGCCTCGTGGCATCGCTGCTCTGGGGACGGTGGTTTCTCCTGCTGCCCGCATCTATCGCCTTCGTCCACCGGCCAGTGAGGTGAACGATATTCGTCGCGCGCTCGCGCGTAGCGGGCTCGCGGAAGGGGTGGAACGAGAGAGGATATGGCGGCTGCCTCGAATCGATGGCGCTGCGCTCTCTTCATTGGCCACGAAGGCTCTATCGACAACGAACACGTGGCAACGACCCAAGCCGGCACGCAAAAAGCCGTTCGTGCCGAATGATCCCTACTACCGCCACCAATGGCATCTCGACCAGATTCAGATGCCCTTGGCATGGACGCGCTCGCAGGGCGAAGGCGCGACCGTGGCCGTGGTCGACACCGGGGTTTCCTATCGGGATCATGCGCCGTACAAGCGAGCTCCTGACCTCATCCGAACCAAGTTTGTTCCCGGCTATGACTTTGTGGATGGCGATGACCATCCCGACGATGCCCACGGCCACGGCACCCATGTCGCGGGAACGATCGCCCAGTCGACGCACAACGGAGTCGGGGTCGCGGGGGTCGCTCCGAAGGCCGCCATCATGCCCGTGCGCGTGCTCGACGCGCGGGGCGCTGGCTCCTGGGGAAGCGTTGCTGCGGGGATTCGTTTTGCCGCCGACCATGGCGCGCACGTGATCAATCTCTCTCTCGGTGGCGGCATGGCATCGGCGACCATTCGGCGCGCCATTCAGCGAGCTCGCCGCAAAGGCGTGGTGGTGATCGCGGCTGCGGGAAACACAGGGCGAGGCCGCGTACAATACCCCGCGGCGCATGCCGAAACGCTCGCTGTGGGAGCGGTGCGGTTCGATGAGAAGCTGGCCTTTTATTCGTCGTTTGGTCGACATCTGGATGTCGTCGCCCCGGGCGGAGACCTGCGCGTAGACCAAAATCGCGACGGAATGCCCGACGGCGTGCTGCAAAATACGCTGGTTCGCGGGCAGCTCTCCCGGCACGACTACATTGCCTACCAAGGCACCTCCATGGCCGCACCTCACGTGGCCGGGATCGCGGCGCTGCTCGTGTCCCAAGGAATCGATCAGCCGAGCGCGATCGAAGGCATTCTTCGTCGCACCGCGAAGCCCAAGGGAAGCGAGTTTCGTTACGGTCACGGATTGGTGCGCGCGGAAGCCGCGCTTTCGGCAGCGGGCGAAGAGCTCGCCGGGGCGCGCGGAGCAGCGGCGCTCGCTCTCTGCGGGCTGATGCTGCTGGGGCTTCACCGCCGCCGCCGCCTCGATGTTTCGTTCGCGCCGACATTGGCGGTTGGATTTGTGATCGCTGGCGGCCTGGCGGCGCTCCCCTGGCGCTGGTTGCTGTCCGCACAACCCATCGCTTGGATGACGCGCGCGCTCAGACTCCTCGGCGACACGGCGAGCACGGGAATCGGATTCGGCGATTCAGTATGGGGGCCGAGCCTATCGTTGCTCATCGGAGCGAGCGCCGCGGTCCCGATCGCGCTGACATTGCTGCTCCTAAGCGTACGACGGCTGCGACCCATCGTGATTGGCATCTCGTTTGGAACCGCTGCCTGGCTCGGCATCGAAGCCGCGATTCCCACGCTTCACTTCGGCAGCATTCCCGGCTTCGCGGTAGGTCCTTGGCTCGCGGCAAACGCAGTGCTTTGCGCCTGGCTAGGATCCCTTGCGGCGACGAAAAACCGGTAGCGTAGTTCCGGCCGACGGTGTCCTGCGTGGGCCGAACCCCATCGCCCTGACATGAATGTCGTGGATTGGCCGCTGTTTGCGATGTGGGGTGTGGTGCGGGAGCGGCTCGCTCAGAGAAAATACGCAGTAGTTACAGCTTGTTGCAGTACGTCGGGAGCAGCGGATTCGGGTTGGCACCGAAGTTGCTTATCTAAAGAACATAGCTTGCTTGAACGATTTATCTTGTGTCACAGGCAGGGTTTGAGTCTGGCATGACGGGCCCGGCTTGTTGATGTGACGCTTCGCTTGGTGCTGCTTGGCTTGAACTTTTTATCGTCGAACTTTCTATCGTCGCGTTCTTAGAAGCCTTTCTTATTTATTTTCCTATCTCTCAGGACGCTTGGCTTCGCCTTAGTGCTTTCTTAACCTACTTTTCCTTAACCTACTTTTCGTTGTGCCCGCGGTACCAGTTCCCTCGTGAACTTGTCCTTTGCGAATGATGAGCGTGCCGTAATCTCCCCGCCTCCTCGGGAGGCACGTCGCACCAAACAACTCCGCAAACATCGATCGTAGCACATTCTTCATCGTCCCGCTGGAGGCTAACGTCTGGGTCGAGCTTCCCCGACGCGTCTGACTTCTAGGAGGCTGGCGTCAAACGCTCCCGTCGGCTCTGCGTTTGACACCAGCCTCTTAGCTCTGGAACAACGAGAGCTCGTGTTTTATGCTCCCGCGGAGGCAAGAAGTTGGAACGAAGGAGTTCGATACGGGCATACTTGGCTGCTGCGGCGATGACGGCCGTGGCGATGACGACCCTTGTTGGTTGTGTCACGACCCAGCAAGAACTTCGGCGCGCGGAAGCGCACCTTGGTACCCGGAGTTACGAAGAAGCCTTGGTGTGGCTCGAACACCTACACACTGACCTGCCAGACATGTCGCAGTCTGAGCGAGCGCGGTACTATTACCTTCGCGGCATGGCGTCCTTTGAGCTAGGCGCGCGCCGGGATGCACGACACTACTTGGCCCTCGCCCGCGAGAGCGACCCAGGGCGGCGAATGCTCCCCGAGCGGTGGCTCGAACACATGGACCGCGCGCTCGGCGATCTAGGAACGCATCCAGTCGCGGACTAGTGTCCCCCAACCACGAGGGAGCGCTCGGCGATGATGAGCGCATCTTTGGTGGCCAGCTTCTTTTTCTTGAGCATGCGGCAAGAGAGCGCTTCTTCGGAAGTTAGATGAACCCGACTTTCGAGCTCTGCGATCTGGGCTTTCAGTGCCTCGTGGCGCTTTTTGAGTCGTTCTAGGTGTCGGTCTTGGGTCGCGGGTCGGGTTTGGGTTGCGAATTGCTGCGCAGCGAACATGGCACCTCCGGACGTAACGGGGAACGACAAACGATGGCTAAGCTCGGCAAAGCTGTGCGCGACGCGCGTTCATGAGCGCGTTCTACCCACCTGCAATACTGTTCAAGGTACGCAAAGATCGCACAGTCTTCAATAGCGCTGCTTGTGGACGGGATATTCCCTCAGGTCTTGCGAGTTCGACGGGTCGGTGAATACTGCGGCGGGCCGCACGTTCCACCAGGTAGGGACCAAACATGCCAATAAACCTCCGAACTCGCGGATATGATTGCTCAATTTCATCGAGAGAGACAGCTCCAGGGAAAGCTGTGAGAGGAACGACAGTCAGGAGCGGTCCTCGATCCAGACGGGTGGCCATGTTGGCAGCGCTGCTCGCATTCGCGAGCGTCTTTCAGCCGAGTGGATGGAGCCGAGCGGACGCCGGCAAGCAGTCCAAGGCCAGCGAGGTCGCCTCGCTGGTCCAGTCGTTTTACGACCAAACCAAGACGTTTCAGGCGAAGTTTCGCCAAACGCAATTCACTAAGATCTACAATCGCTACGAACGCGCCCAGGGCCGCGTGGTGTTCAAGAAGCCCGGTAAAATGAGGTGGGACTACCGGAGCCCCAACGGCCAGGTGTTCGTGAGCGATGGCCGTAAGCTCGTCGTGTACCAGCCTCCTGAGGAAGGCGAGCGCCACGGGCAGCTGTTTGAGCGCGCGATGAACGCAGACCAGCTTCCGGAGGCGTTTTCGTTTCTTACCGGCACCGGCCGTCTCGACACCGACTTCACGATTCGTTTGCTCGACTCTCGTCGATACCGATTTCGTTCGGGCCACGTGCTCGAGCTACGGCCCCGCGAGCCGAGTCCGAACTACGATCGAGTTCTTTTTTTCGTGCAGATTGTCAACTCGGGTTCCCGCCGCGCGGGTGTGATCAAGCGCGTGATGATCATCGATTCGCTCGGCAATCGAAACCGGTTTGATTTTCGCGACCTTCAGTTCAATCGAAAGGTTTCTGAGAAGCGATTCTCGTTCCGGCCGCCGGCCGGCACCCGCCGTATCCAGCCCTAGTCACATCGTTGCGCGGCGGGTGAGGCGCGAGTGAGGGGGCCGTGCTGAGAGCCGGCCCGACTCTTGCTAGACAGGCCAGCCCATATGCAGACTTCCGCAAAACTACCCCCGTTCCGGTCACTGCTAAAATCTACTGAGGTTGAAGATCCCGTCAACCTACTCGTGCATCGACCACTCGCGTACGGCTTCGTGCGTTCGATTTTTCGCACGCGGATGACGCCCAACATGGTCACCTTTCTGGCCATGGTGGTCGGGATAGTAGCCGGTTGCATGTTTCTCTGGGGAACCCGCACTGCGATGATCGTCGGCGGCGCGCTGCTCTGGACCTCGGCGATTCTCGACGGAGCGGACGGACTGCTCGCCCGGGCCAAGAATATGCACTCGGACTTCGGGCGCGCGCTGGACGGTTCGGCGGACATGGTGGTCGCGATTTGCACGGTGTTTCCAGCGTTTGCGCACCTTTGGATCACCCATCGAGACCCTGGTCAGTTGTGGATGATGACGCTTGCCGTCCCGCTTACTTTGGTCCACCTGTGGACCTACGATTTCTACAAGGAAAGTTACCTTCGAATGACGCGTCTCGACCGCGGTGGCGAAGGTCAGGATTTGGCTGCGGTGTCGCGCATGCTGGACGACGCCCGCCGGCGGGGCGCGATCACCTATTTCGCGGTGCGATGGGTGCTGATACCGTTTCTCGAAGCCCAGCATACCGTCGTAAAGCACATGGATTCTATGGCGTTGCGTGAGCGACGAACCATCGCGCGAAACCCTCGAAGCGCTGCGATTTATCGCAAATACAACCAAGGGCCGATGCGCATCTGGGCGATCGTATCGCTCGCTCCACATAGCTATTTGATGGCGATATGCGCCATGGCGGACCGCTTGGACGTGTACTTGTGGATTCGTGTGGTGGCCATGAACGTAGTGTACCTGGTGGGCGCGATTTGGCAGCGCCGGGCCACGACGAAAACAAACGAAGAGCTCGCCGCGTTGGGCGCGATTACGTGGTCTGTGCCTTCCGTGCCTCACCGTGACGTTCTTGCCACGGATGTGTGAGTCTATGTCACACAAGTTCCTTCATCAGGGGTGACCGCTCGCTCGCCGTGATTGCGGTTCAGAGGTATCCGTTCACCCAACCCTCCTCTGTTCAGGGGGTCTTCCGAGACCCCCTCGATTGGTGAACTCGGTCCACCAATCTTCACCCCTACCGTGGTAAGAATCGCTTAGCTCAAGCGGATCGAGCTGCCGCGACTTTGCACAAAAACGTTCCTAGTGAGGCTCCGGATACGCTCAGAGGAGCAAACCGGCGACCGCACCGGTCATGCACGTTGCGAGCGCGCCCCCGATCATGGCGCGAAAGGCAAGGTCTGCGAGGTCGGTTCGCCGAGACGGGACGATGGCGCCGATCCCGCCGAGCTGAATGCCAATCGACCCGAAGTTTGCGAACCCGCAGAGAGCGTAGGAAGCAATGGTGACGCTTCTGGGGGCGAGGCTCTCTCCGTTCTCGAGCATCTCGCTCAGATGGACGTAGGATACGAACTCCGTCAGCACGATTTTTTCGCCAAGCAGCTGAGCAACTTGACTACAGTCCTGGGGGTCGACGCCCATGAGGAAGGCAAGCGGCCACATGACGGTGCCGAGCATCTCCTCGAGCGTCCAAGGCTCGAGATCGCTGCTTGTGAGGTGGTTGTAGGCTTCGACCGGCCACCCGAGCATGTAGTTGAGGAGCGCGAGCAGCGCGAGGAATGCGAGGAGCATGGCGGCGACGTTGAGCGCGAGCGTGAGCCCTTCGGAGGCGCCCCGGGCCGCGGCATCAAGTATATTCCGATCGACCCGTTCCGTGCCCAGACGTGCGCCCTTGGCCGTTTCGCTATCGGCAAGCTCTGGCAGCATGACTTTGGCGATCACGAGCGCCGCCGGCGCGCTCATCACGCTGGCCGCAATGAGGTGGCCCGCGATGTCGGGGAAATGGTCCTTAAGCATGCCTACGTAGGCCGCGAGGACGCCTCCCGCGACGGTTGAAAACCCGGCCACCATCACGGCGTTCAACTCCGATCGCGTCATGCGTTCGAGGTAGGGCTTGATCATCAGCGGCGCTTCGGTTTGTCCGATGAAGACGTTGGCCGCGGCCGACAGTGTTTCTGCTCCGGACGTGCCCAGCGTGCGCCGCATCACGTAGGCAAGCGCTTCGACCACGCGTTGCATGACGCCGAGGTGGTAGAACACCGTCATGAGCGAGGAGAAAAAGATGATGGTCGGAAGAACGTGCAGCGCGAGCGTGAACTTATCGTCGAGGTAGTCGCCGAAGATGAAGCGCGAGCCTTCTTTGGTGAAATCGAGCAGGCGTACGGTGACGTCGTTCAGCCACGAGAACGTGATTCGGCCAATCGGCGTCTTCAGGACGAAGAGGCCAAACGTAAGCTGTAGGGCGACACCCCAGAGCACGATGTTCCAAGGCGTTTGGCGTCGATGTCGGGAGAGGAGCCATGCGATGCCTACGAACGCGAAGATGCCGACTAGCGAAATGACGCGGAGGGTAAGGTGGCTCATGCGGTTCGCGAATATACTCGTTCGCGCCGAAACTCACATGTCGTAAGGCTGATTGGCTAAGGATTTTGATGTCCGAAGGGGGCATGCTAAACCGCACCGCCCGCGGCGGGAGGCGAAAACCTCTCCAATCGGAGAAGTGGCCGAGTGGTCGAAGGCGGCGGTCTTGAAAACCGCTGAGCCCGCAAGGGTTCCGGGGGTTCGAATCCCTCCTTCTCCGCTGGTTTTTTGAGGGGGTCTTCCGAGACCCCCTCTCGTCGGGGATACGATCCCCGCCGATTCACCCCTACCGTTTGGCTCGCGTTCGCTCGCGTTTGGTGCTGCCGCGGGCGTTGGGTGGTGGGGTGTTTGGTGGTTGGTGGCCGTCGGGGATGTGATTCCCGCCGATTCACCCTACCGTTTGGCTCGCGTTCGCTCGCGTTTGGTGCTGCCGCGGGCGTTGTGTGGTGGGGTGTTTGGTGGTTGGTAGTTGGTGGCCGTCGGGGATGTGATTCCCGCCGATTCACCCCTATCGTTTGGCTCTTGGTTGAGGTGTGTTTGCGGGTTTGTTGCGCTCGGCTATAAGGAGCCGCGGACAATCTATCGTTGGCTCTTTTCACGGAGACGCTCCCATGAGCGATAAAGTCGAACAAATTCTCGCGAACTATGCCGGGGAAACTCCTGGTGTGATTGGCAATCTTCGTCGCATGCTGAATCACGGTCGGCTGGGCGGGACCGGGAAGCTGGTGATTCTTCCAGTGGACCAGGGGTTTGAACACGGTCCGGCCCGAACGTTTGCGCCGAATCCTGCCGGATATGATCCGGCGTACCATCCTAAGCTCGCGGTGGAGTCTAGATGCAGCGCCTATGCCGCTCCGCTCGGGTTTCTCGAGGCGATCGCTCATCGTTACGCAGGCGATTTGCCGCTCGTTCTTAAGGTCAACAACAGCGATACGCTGGGCGGTTCGGGGGCGCCGTGCTCCGCGCTGACGTCATCGGTGGAAGATGCGCTGCGACTCGGTTGTGCGGCGATTGGGTTTACGATTTATCCCGGCAGCGAGCTGCGAAACGAAATGTACAAGCAAATTCGCGATCTGATTCGCGATGCGCGATCGGTCGGGTTGCCGACCATCATCTGGTCGTACGCGCGCGGCAACTTGAGCAAGGAAGGCGAGACGGGCATCGATGTCATCGCGTACGCCGCACAGATCGCATGTCAGCTCGGAGCGCACATCGTAAAGGTCAAACCTCCAACCGAGTTTATCGAGCAAGATGCGGCGCGTAAGGCATACGAGAATATCCCCGTGTCCACGCTGACCGACCGCATCCGTCATGTCGTGCAGTCGTGTTTCAACGGAAAGCGCATCGTGATCTTCTCGGGCGGCGCGTCGAAGGGCACTGAGGCTGTGCTCGACGATATTCGCGCCATCGCCGCAGGAGGGGGCTTTGGTTCGATCGTCGGCCGCAATGCGTTCCAGCGTTCCCATGCGGATTCGCTGAAGCTGCTTGACGACATCATGGCTATCTACGAGAAGGCCTAGCTCGTTGCGGCTACGCCCTTGACGCTTGCCGACATCGACGGCTAGGTCAAAGGTCCGCAAGAGTTCAACGAACGGAATAGGAGAGAACGCTAAGTTTGGGGCTGTGTGTCAGGTCGGTTTCGTTTGAGGCAGGCCGAGATGCATCCCATGACGTGCCGAGTTTGATTGAAAGTTAGAGGAGCGTCCCATAGAGCAGTGGAATTTTGGTCTGAGCGCGAGCGCCCCGGCAGCGCAGCCCGGATGACGCACGAATAGTGCTTCGTCCGGGCGAGCAGGGGAGGAAAGCCGTGGTCAGACCAAAAGGCCGCTGCTCTAGAGGAGAGGTGGCCGAGTGGTCGAAGGCAACCGCTTGCTAAGCGGTCGTACGGTGACAAGCTGTACCGGGGGTTCGAATCCCCCCCTCTCCGCTGTTTTTTGAGGGGGTCTTCCGAGACCCCCTCTCGGCGGGGATACGATCCCCGCCGATTCACCCCTACCGTTTTGCTCGCGTTCGCTCGCGTTTGGTGCTGGCGCGGGCGTTGTGTGGTTTGGTGTTTGGTGTTTGGTGGCCGTCGGGGATGTGTTCCCGCCGATTCACCCCTACCGTTTTGCTCGCGTTCGCTCGCGTTTGGTGCTGCCGCGGGCGTCGTGTGGTTTGGTGTTTGGTGTTTGGTGGCCGTCGGGGATGTGTTCCCACCGATTCACCCCTACCGTTTTGCTCGCGTTCGCTCGCGTTTTGGTGCTGGCGCGGGTTTGATGATTCTTTTGGGCGACTGAGGTGAGATTCTTTTGGGTCTTCACTCAAGGCAAGTGCATCTTGACTCGGTGGTTTGGGAGACTAAGCTCCGCGTTCTTTCTGGACCCATGGCTCAACTGGATAGAGCACCGGCCTACGGAGCCGGGGGTTGGAGGTTCGAATCCTCCTGGGTCCGCCAAGCTCGCAGTCGCCCGAAGCCGTCAACGACCCGCAGCTTCTTCGTAGTCAGAGGGGTAAGTTGACAGCCCAGGAGGAAGACGCGCGGTTCATGCGGGGTGCGCTTGATGAAGCCTGTCGGGCGGCCGCTCGCGGCGAAGTGCCGGTTGGGGCTCTCGCGGTTGTGAACGGCACGATTATCGCTCGGGCCCACAATCTACGGGAGGTAAGCGGCGATCCCACCAGCCACGCAGAGCTCATCGTGATTCGGAAAGCTGCAGCGCGCCTTCAGTCCTGGCGATTGGATGCGGTAACGATCTACGTCACGTTGGAGCCCTGCGCCATGTGCGCTGGCGCGTTGGTGAACAGCCGTGTGCGTCGTGTAGTTTGGGGCTGCGATGATCCGAAAGCCGGCGCGGTGCGCACGCTATTCAATATCGGAAACGACTCCCGTCTCAATCATCGCTTCGAATGCACATCAGGGGTTTTGGCCGACGAATCGGCGGCGCTACTCCGGGCGTTTTTCAAGCGGTTGCGCTGATTTCTGGATCGAAACGACTCGTGATTGCCCTCAAATGGGGGTTCTCGGTTTGAACATTTCAGAAATTTTTCTTAGGTAAGGGCCTTCGTGAATGCGTGCGGCTGATTAAGCGACGTCGTCGCTATCCGTAGGTGGCGAGAGGCGGCGCAACAAATCGGCGAGCGCCTCGCACGCGTCCATCGCGGTCAGGATGCCGACAAGCTTGTCGTTGCGGGTGATCAACGCCGAGCCAACGTGACGAGCTACCATCTCCGAGAGCACATAGTCGAGGCGCTCTTGATGGTCCACGACGAAGGGTGGTCGGGCACATACGTCTCCGACGAATCTCTTATGTTCCACACGATCGCCCTCGGCTGGAGCATCCCGGTTGAGGTCTCCCGCGAGCGCGATGTCTCGAGCGGAGAGCAAGCCAAACAGCGCGCGCTGACGAATCACCGGAAGATGTCGGATTTGATGCTCCTCCATCATTTCGCGGGCGGCGCTGAGCGGAGCGCTGTGTTCGATCGAGTATGGGAACGGAGTCATCACCGTCATCAGCGAAGGAAGAGATTTGACTCGATTCATACGCGTTTGCCGGATGCGTCGGGTGGTCAGGGTGCGAACAGAAAGCGCTAGGCTGTAAGCGCAGCTTCGATTTCGTCTTCCACGCGTTGTTCTTTGCAGCTCCGCGCGAGGGCTAGTTCAGTTACGAGTAGACCTCGAGCTTGCTCGAGGAGCCTCCGCTCGCCGAAGCTAAGTTCTTTGTCGCCTTTCAGGCGATGCAAGTCCCGCAGTACTTTCGCTACCTCAAACAGCGAACCGCTGTTGAGCATTTCCATATACTCGCGATAGCGCCGATTCCACGGCTGCGACGTCACCGCAACCTCGTCCAGCTCAAGAATTTCGAGAACCTTCTTAGCCTCGTTCTTTGAGATCAATGAACGAAGTCCCAGCCGCTTCACGCCATCCACGGGCACCATGACCGTCATTTGGCTGTCGAGGATCTTCAAGATGTAAAAACGCTTTGCTTTTCCCGCGATGTCTCGGTTTTCGATGCTGGTGATTTCTCCCACGCCATGCGCGGGATGTACGGCTTTGTCTCCGATACTGAAGTTCATTGCGCGGCAACCTTCATGTTCGGGGAATAAAGCGGGAAGCTGATTTTTGGAGCCCCGGTGATGTGCTTAGCCACGTTTACAGTGTACCAGTGACGGCGCGCTGCGTCAATCGCCTTGGCGGTGTAATTGTTGTGCGATTTCAAGTGGTTATCTTGGAGATCGAGCGCTTCAGGAAGGCTCGAGAAGTGTCTCGATTTCCTTGGCAAAAAGCGCACGAACGGCGCCCACGAGAACATCTAGATCGAGCGACAGTCGAACTTCGATAGCGTTCGGCTTCCTATCGATAGACAACGTCTTGAGGTGTTTGTTCATTCCCAGGAACTGCCCGAGGTCGCTCGTACCGATGCTATGGGCGAGTTCTCGAAAATTTTCGGTGGCGCCTCGCGGAAACTCGCCGATGACTGTGATCTTTAGCTGTATTTCTCGGTCGTAGATGCGGGCAGACGCGATGACCGCCTTGTGGCGCGCCATGAGCATGGACGTCTCAAAGCCGTCTGGGAACGGTATAGGGATGGGACGAAATACCCAGAGCACCGCTTCTCGATGGGCCTCGAGCCACGAGCGCGCGGCGAATGCACTCTTCGTGCTTGCTCGGAGCTTCGATGTTCCAGTACTCCGAAACAAATGGGGCTGGGCTCGTGACAAAAGACTCGAGAGCTCCGCCTCGCCTCCAAGGGCGCCGAGCGCGACGGTCACGTCGTCGAGCGCTGCCCCGTTGTAGTATTGCGTCCCCAAAAAGCCAGCGCGTCGAGCTGTCGGAGTGTCGCTGTTCTCACGAACGTGATGCATGCGATGACCCATGTCGCGAACAACCTGACGAGCATCGATATCGCCTCGCGCGATGACCAGCGGTCGGTTCGAATAGGTTGCGATGAGTAGCTCATGGATACGCTCCATCCGAATCCCAAAACGCTGCTCCAGTCGCTCCGACCACCCGTCGGCCAGAATCTCCCGACCCAATGCACGACCCCACTCGCTATGAAGAATTCGTTGTGGCGCCATCCCCACGAGCAGCTCAGCCCCTTCAGGAACGACTCGAGTCAGCGTTCCAACGCGACGAAGACGCGGAGGCTCCGGAGCGACAGCCGACGACCCACCACAGGCAGCCACCATCAACATCCCCGGCACCAACAACTCACGCACCTCGACCCCAAACCTGCTCAGTCGAAATAGCCACTGCATTCGATTACGGATTGTTAGCTGATGAAATAGCCAAGCAGCGTGTCACAAAATAGCAGAATTGCGGTTGATTGTAGGTCAATGAGCGTCCCATAGAGTGGCGGATTTTTGACCGGAGCTCGAGCGCCCCGGCAGCGCAGGCCCGCCGACGTAGTCGGCTACTTCAAGGGCCGAGCAGGGGAGGAAAGCCGAGCTCCGGTCAAAAGGCCGCCGCTCTAGCTTGGGCGGGGGCGGCGATCCTTACCATTCGCCTTCTTGGAAGACTCGTTTTGCCGAGTTGAGTTCGCCGTTGTTTTGGATGATGGGCCTTTCGCCTGAGATTCGGCTGGAGGTCCCGATTTTAGCCCATGGAGTTCGAGCAGGCGCTGCTCGATGTCTCGTAGCATTTCTGGATGTTCCTCGAGAAACGCCCTCGTATTGTCTCGGCCCTGTCCGAGGCGGTCGCCTTTATAGCTGTACCAGGCGCCCGACTTCTCCACGATATTGGCTTGCACTCCCAGGTCGAGCACGTCGCCGCTTCGGCTCACGCCTTTGCCGAAAAGAATGTCGAACTCGCAGTTTTGGAACGGAGGCGCTAGCTTGTTCTTGACGACCTTGACGCGAGCGCGATTTCCGATGGCTTTGTCGCCTACTTTGATGGTGCCAATGCGCCGGATGTCGAGTCGCTGCGATGCATAGAACTTGAGCGCATTGCCGCCCGTGGTGGTTTCTGGGCTGCCAAACATCACACCGATTTTCATGCGGATCTGGTTGATGAAGAAAAGCGTCGTGCTGCTTTTCTGCACCGTACCCGTGAGCTTGCGCAGCGCTTGGCTCATCAGTCGAGCCTGCAATCCGACGTGCGTGTCACCCATCTCGCCTTCGATTTCTGCCTTGGGGACGAGCGCAGCCACTGAGTCGACTACGATCGCATCCACCGCTCCCGACCGCACCAGTGTGTCTGCGATTTCAAGCGCTTGCTCACCATGGTCAGGTTGGCTGACCAGGAGCTCATCGACATTGACGCCAAGTTTGCGGGCATAGGTCGGGTCAAGCGCGTGCTCCGCATCGATAAACGCGGCGACGCCGCCTTGGCGCTGACACTCGGCGATCGCATGCAACGTGAGGGTGGTTTTGCCGCTCGATTCTGGCCCGTAGATTTCAACAATTCGGCCTCGTGGGTATCCGCCGATACCGAGTGCGAGGTCGAGGGAAATGGATCCACTCGAAATCACGGGGACTTCGATTTTTGCGTTGGCGTCCCCGAGGCGCATGATAGCGCCTTTTCCGTAAGCTTTTTCGATCGTTCCGAGCGCTAGCGACAGCGCTTTGTCGCGGTTCGAATCCATGACAGGCCTCCTGAACGCATGTGTAGTTGATTCGTATACGGCCCGCAAGTCATTGCGCGGCCTTTATCACTGTGCTGCTCTCATGACGTCGCGAAGCGCTAGGTAGGACGCCATGATTCGGATGCGCTCTCGATCCCATTTGAGACGATGCCGCTTCGCGGTGGTTTCACGATTTCGTTGGGCGAGCGCAATCCATACCGTGCCAACCGGCTTGGTATCGGTTCCGCCTCCCGGTCCTGCGATTCCCGTGGTCGCCACAGCAAGATCCGAGCGCGCAAGGCGCAACGCTCCTTCCGCCATCTCCATCGCAGTTTCCTCACTGACCGCGCCGTGGCAGCGCAGCGTATCAGGGCTCACGCCGAGGATTTCTGTCTTTGCAGCGTTGGCGTACGTCACAGCGTCCAAAATTAAGTAGTCCGAGCTGCCTGGGGCGCTCGTGATCATCGAACCGATCATGCCTCCAGTGCACGATTCGGCTACTGCGAGAGTCAGGCCTTTGTTGCGAAGCATTCGACCGACCGCGCGCGCGAATGTGTCTTCTCCGTCCCCGTACACGACGTCGCCCAGGCGACGCTTGATTTGCTCGGCGGTTTGTTTGGCTTTTTGTTCTGCGTCGCGCGCATTCTCCGAGCGCGCTAAGACTTTAACTTCGATTTCGGGAAAATGTGCGCGGTAACCGAGCGTGATCCCCAGATGAGCGGCATCGAGGTCTTCAATGCGTTCGGCCAATGAAGACTCGCCGAGGCCAAACGCCCGCATGCTGATTTGGTGCGTTGTGCGTGACGCCAGCGGAGCCACCTCGGGAATCACCGATCGTTCGAACATCGGCTTCATTTCGCCCGGCACTCCGGGCAGGCAGAATAGACGCGCCCCGTCGAGCTCGAGCCCGAAACCTGGCGCGGTTCCGGTTTGGTTGGGCAGGATGGTCGCTCCTTCCGGAATGTCAGCCTGTTTCGCGTTGACGGCCGGCATGTCCAGACCTCGATCGGCGAATAACTGACGGATTCGCTCGAGGGACTCCTGGTCGCGACGAAGCGCAACCTTTGCCGCACGGGCCATCGCTTCGGCGGTTCGGTCGTCCGAAGTCGGGCCCAGCCCACCGGTGCACACCACGACTTTCGCACGGGCCATCGCGCGCCGGGTGCAGTCGACAATGCGCGCGTCGTCGTCGTCCACCGTGATGTGTTCGATGACTTCGAAGCCGAGGCCCGTCAGCTGCTCCCCGATCCACGCCGCGTTGGAGTTGATCAGTTCGCCGCGGGTCAGCTCCGTTCCGATAGAGAGGACGATAGCGAACATACTGGACGAAGGAGCATGCCCGTGTCGCTCGACGACGTCAACGGGCGGCTGAATCTGCTCAGCTCGATCGCGACGGCCAAATCCAAACCTTGCAGAGCTTGCTCGGGTTGGCCGCGGTCGGGTCGTCATGTTATCGGAGCGTTGAACAACGGCTGGGAAACGATGGGGAAGCTGATGCCGATGAGATATGAGTCGTCGATCTGCCTTGCGTGGTCTCTCGTGGTGGCCGCTGCGCTACTTGCAACCACGACGTACGCTCAAAAAGCTGAATCGCCGAAGTCTCCCGCCGCGAGTCAATCCGCCTCGGGCCAAACCACCACCGGCCAAACCGCCACCCGCCAAACCGCCACCCGCCAAACCTCGGGAAGCGAGTCTGCTGAGAGCGACGCGAAGAAGGCGGAGGAAAGCCCGCTCGCAAGCCTGCCGATCAAGCGGATGACGCTCGACAACGGGCTCCGTGTCGTGCTCAGCCCAGACCGAACCGTGCCTACCGTCGCGATCTCGATTTACTATGACGTGGGCTCTCGAAACGAAGAACGCGGGCGCTCGGGGTTCGCTCATTTGTTCGAGCACATGATGTTTCAAGGATCTGAAAACGTGGGCAAGGGCGAGCACTTTTCGCTCATCATGAATCGCGGTGGAACTATGAACGGCACCACCAGCGGAGATCGCACCAACTACTTCGAAACCCTGCCCTCAAACGAGCTGGAGCTGGGTCTGTGGCTTGAGGCCGACCGGCTTCGCTCGCTCGCGGTGACGCAAGAGAACTTTGAAAACCAGCGACAAACCGTGATGGAAGAGCGGCGTCAACGAGTGGACAATCAGCCTTACGTGCCGAGCATGCTTCGCATCAACGAGCTCGCCTACGGCGACTACTGGCCGTATGCGCATTCGACCATTGGGGACATGCAAGACCTGCAAAACGCGCCTCTCTCCGCCGTGCAGGAGTTTTTTCAACGGCACTACGCGCCCAACAACGCGGTGCTGAGCATCGCGGGAGATTTCGATCCGTCTGAGGCGTTGGCGTTGGTAGGTCGTTATTTCGGCAACATTCCCCGTCGGGAGGTCAAACCTTACCGGGAGCCAAAGCGCAAACCGCAGACCGCCGAGCGCACCGACGTGATCATGGATGCGAACGCCCAGCTGCCGGCGTTTCATATCGCCTACCCTATCCCTAAGAGCCGAGAGCCCGACCACTACCCGCTCGAGCTACTGGGCTTGATTCTTGGTGATGGTGAGTCGTCGCGGCTCTATCAAAAGCTCGTGAAAGAGCGTGAGATTTGCCAGTCGATCAGCGTGGGCACCGACGACCGTCGCGGGCCGGATTTGTTTTCGTTTTGGGCTGTGCTGTCTCGCGGAAAGAAGGCCGAGGACGCACGCAAAGTCATCTACAACGAGCTCACGCAGATCGCGCGTCGGGGGATTTCTGCCAAAGAGATGGAGAAGGCGAGAAATCGAGTGCGCGCCTACTTCGTGTTTGGGTTGCAATCGAATCTGTCCCGATCTCAGCAGCTCGCCGAGTATGAATTGTACTGGGGCGATGCCACCTTGATTCGCGCTGAGATGGACCGGTATCTCGCGGTCACCGCCGATGACATCAAGCGGGTCGCGGGCAACTATTTCGACCCCACCAACCGGACAGTTTTGGATGTGGTTCCCGCCACCGCCGATGCCGGGGAGAATGACGCAACATGATGGCACGTGACCAGATGGCTGCCGGGTTTTGGGTGAGCATGTTGATGGCGATGGGAGTTGCCTGTGGTGGCGCTGAGCGACCACAAACGTTGGCTCCCGCGAGGCCGCCGGCGAGCGCCTCAGACGCCGCCCAAAACGTGGGTCAGAAACAGGCGCCACCCGCTTCCGGCCCCGCACGAGACATATCGTTTCCTCCCATCGTTCGGTCGGAGACACCGTCGGGGCTCGAAGTCAACGTCGTGGAGTGGCGGCAGCTGCCTGTCGTCTATCTTCGATTGGTTGTGCGCTCGGGTTCGGAAACCGACCCAGCGGAGCTGCCCGGGCTTTCGGGTTTGGTGTCGGCGATGTTGAAGGAAGGCACTCGCCGCCGGAGCAGTAGCCGTTTGGCGGAAGATGTAGAGTTCCTTGGCGCGGATTTGTCGGCCGGCGCAGACGAAGAAAACGTCTATGTCACGATTCGCGCGCTGTCTGAGCACGTGGACGAAGCACTCGATATCTTGGCCGATGTCGTGACGCAGCCGGCGTTTCGGCAGGACGAGTTGAGAAAGCTGCGCGCGCGCGAACTCGATCGGCTTTCGCTGATGACGCAACGCCCGGAGTATCTGGCCGAGCAAGCGTTTCATCGAACGCTTTACGGCGACCATCCCTACGCGCAAATCGACGCCACGGTGGACAGCGTCAAGCGAGTGAAGCGAGGGGACCTCGCAAAATGGCACCGCAAGCACTTCGTTCCGAGCAATTCGTTCTTGGTGGTGGTGGGGAACGTAGACGCGAGCAAGATGCAAAGCGTTGCCGCCTCGGCGTTTTCAAAATGGAAGGGCAAAGCGCCAGAGGTGCCTGAGTTTCCTGCGCCGCCCGTACGCACCAAGCGCACTATCGTGGTGGTGGACCGTCCTGGGTCGGTGCAATCGGTGATTCGCGTGGGCAATCTTGCGGTGCCCCGAGACGACGACGACTGGATTCCGCTCCAAGTCTCAAACCAGGTGCTGGGCGGGTCGGCGGCGTCGCGTCTGTTCATGGATTTGCGGGAGCGGAGAAGCCTTACCTACGGAGCCTACAGCCGCGTAGACGATCGCGTGCAGGTCGGTCCGTTCGTTGCCAAGGCATCGGTGCGGACCGAGGTCACGGAAGAGGCGGTGGGCGCGTTCTTCGAGCATTTTGAGCGCATCGTCAAAGAGGAAGCGCCGGCTGAAGAGTTGCGTAATGCGCAGCGTTTTCTGAGTGACTCGTTCCCCTTGCGCATCGATACGCCTGGCAAAATCGCCTCGCTCGTCGCCGACTTGCGCATCTTCGGTCTCGCCGACGACTACTGGGATTCATTCCGCAGCAAAATCCGCGACGTAAACTCGGCACAGGCGCTCGCCGCCATTCGTACCCACGTACATCCCGACCGCGCGTTGCTCGTGGTGGTAGGAGAAGCAGCCAAGATCGCGGAGGGGCTTAAACGCTATGGCGAGGTTTTGGTGGTGGACGCCGAAGGCAAAACCAAATCATCTTCGGAGGGTCAGCGGACGGACGCGTCGAAGAAGCCAGCGGAGTAGCTACCGGCCGGAGTAACTACCGCGCTGATTATTGTGGCAACGAGCGCGAGGTATCGTCTGTGAGAGCGCTGCGTACACATTTCTGCTAGGGTCTCCGCCTCAAATATTCGTTCGACGGTCCGAAAGAACGTCGAGCCAACCGAGGCAGCAAGGTGCATGCAGTTCAGAGCCACCTTCGTGTGTTGACGCCAACGATGTTGGGCATTCACTTCTGTGCCGCTCCCGCCTGCGGGTGGGTCGTTCTGGTTCTTTTCGTCGCGGCCGCGTTCGAGGGTTGTTCTCCGCCCTTTTCGGGAGCTCCCGATCAGGTGAAGAAATCGGGGGCGTGCGGGTCGATCGAGCTGGCTAGTCCGCTCGAAGTACGGCGACGAAAGAGCACAAATCAAAGCGACAAAGACACTTGGGACCTCTATCGACTTGCGAACTCCTTGCGGAATGTGCCTAGTACGCATGAAATCGCGACCCGAGTACGAAATGAATCGTCGACCCAACTAGGCTACTACGCAGAGCTTTCCTTCTCAGGTGCACAACAGGGTGCGGACTATCGTCCGCAGTGTTTTCAGCTCGCGTCCAAGGTTTCGACGCCGACTGGCGGAACCTCTTGCTCGTCGACAGAGCTAATCTTTCGTCAGTACGACCCGACCGGTCGCTCCCATCCGCTACCGCTCTATCTCGATGGAAGGTATCGCCTGCGCATCTCGCAGAGATGCAGTGGAACGCCCATCGAAAAAGATGAGCGCGTCTCCTGCGATAGCTTGAACAGCGTGAATGGTGAGCTTCCAGCGGGAACAGTCGGCCTCTCGAATAACGATGCGCAATGGCAGATCGACCAGACCATCACCGTCAACTACCTGCGCTTTTGTCGTGGCGAGTCCGGTGGGGTACTCGACAACCCAAACGCGTCTATGCGGCATCTAGCCGCGAAATTCAAGGCTGGAGGAGTCGGGGTCGCAAAGCTTTCCGCGCAACTTGCGACGACGCGAAACCAGAACTCGCTCGCGCAGGCTTTGTTCCGAGCAGAGGGTTTGTCCACTACTTCACCCGGAGAAAAACTGGAGATCGATCACGTTCGGCAGTGCCTCGCTTCAACCTACAACCAATCGCTGGTTCGTGTACGAGCCGGTAGTTTTTTCGCCGTCATTCCAAGTAGCTATTCGTTCGAAACGATCACCGCAAAGCGTTATCACGTCGATGAGGTACCCTACTTGTTTGGCGTGTGGGCGAAACATGGCGGTACCGAACTTTGTGATGGACCATCCAAACACCTCGGGAACGGTAGCTACGAGTGCCTCGCTGAAAGAAGCATAGTCACTGAACGCGGTGAAATTGCGTTGATTGGCGGTGGAAAAAACAAGATAAGCCGAGGGGTCCATCGCACTGCAGAACGCGGGCGCAATGATCGGACGCGAGGATACCTGAGGCTCCGGTTTTCGCTGATTCACTGGCCCGAAGGATGGCTGGGGGCGCTTCCCTAACCGCGCATCCGTTCCTCATGCCGTTCCGGATGCGCGCGAGAGGCTCAAGATCAGGCCAACGGCGATTGAAGCAGCCGCGGGGGTTCATCGTTGCGGGTTGCGGGTAGTGTATCGGCTGTGAGAGCGCTGCTCGCGCGCTTCTGCTAGAACGTGCGCCTGATATACGGGTTCGATCCTTCGAAAAGAGCGTCGGGCCGCGCGAGGCAACAAGGTGCAGGCAGTTCAGGTTCACCTTCGTTCATTGACGCCAACTACGTCGGGCATTCGCCGCCGCGTCGCTCCCGCCCACGGGTGGGTCGTCCTTATTTTTTTCGTCACTGTGGCGTCAGGTGCTTGCTCTCCGCCCTTTTCGGAAGCGCCGGGTCAAGTGGAGAAATCGGGGACGTGCGGGTCGATCGAGCTGGCTAGCCCGCTTGAAGTGCGGCGTCGAAAAGACACGCGTCCGAGTAGGGAGGACAGTGACGCTCTGGTACGAATTTCGGCGTCCTTGCGGCGCGTGCCGAGCGCGCGCAGCACAATACGTCTCGGGGCTATTTGAAGATGATGTTTTCCCAAGTTCATTGGCTTCAGGGATCGATCGGTGCGAGCCCGTAGGAGTGACGCTGAGCAGATGAAAAGATGAGCATGTCCCCGCTTGCGGTATGGCTGCTAGCTCGTTTGAGCCAACCCGTTTGCTCGACAAGCGCATCCGAATCTCGGATATAAGGCTTGAGTCATCGTATGCCTACACGTCGACAAGCTCTGGCGCTCCGTGCGATCGCCGGTTTCGCGTGGTTGCTGTCCGGATGTTCGGAAGACGCCGGGCTTCCACAACAAGAGGGGTGCGACGGTTCGCGTTTTTTGGTGCGACCGGAAGATCCGGCGGCGCGAGGTCCGTGGGCGGTCGGCGCGCGCACAGTGATGGTTGGTGGCTTGACGGTCGAGCTTTGGTATCCGGCGGAGCCGGGTAGCGAGGTCGATCAAACGGCGGCGACGTACGACCTTCGGCCAGCGTTGCCGTCCTCAGAGCAATCCAAAGTGCCCGATGAACGCAATCCGATCCAGACCTGCGATTGCTTTCGCGACCTTCCCATCGACGCTGCGCGCGGCCCGTTTCCCGTAGTGTTTTTCATGCACGGCACGGGATCGTTTCGAACCCAGTCGGCGTCGTTGACGACGGCGTGGGCGAGTCGCGGTTTTGTGGTGGCGGCGGCCGATCATCCCGGGCTCGGGCTGGCCGACAGTCTTACGCGGGTCGGGTGCCCGGGCTCGCCGCCAGAGCGCGACCTTAAATCCGATGTCGAAACGGTGCGTGCCGCGATCGAATCTGCGGAAGGTGACCTATCGTTTCTCGCCGAGCGCGTGGACCTTTCGCGCATTGGGCTTGCGGGTCATAGCGCCGGAGGGGCAGCCGTGGCTTCGCTGAGCGACCTTCCCGGCGCACAGGTTGGCCTCGCGCTCGCCGCGAGGGAGCCGATCATGGGTCTTCACACGGTCTTTCTGGCGGGCGGTTCGGATCGCGTCGTGTCTTCAGAAGACGTATCGAGCGCGTACGAGGCCTCCCCGGCCCCGAAGCACTTCGTGCAACTTGATGGCGCGACCCATCTTTCGTTTTCGGATATCTGCGACGTCGTCAACGACGCGGGTGAGAATATTCTCGAAGTAGCCATCGATGTGGGCGTGTGCGGCGTCGCGTTCGCCGCGTCGCTCTTCGATTGCGACGCGAGCCTGCCAACCTCCGAAGCGCGCGCGATCAATCAATACGCGACGACGTCGGTGCTCGAAGAGGTTCTGCAGTGCCGCGGCAGCGAAGACCCGCTCGCGATGCTGCAGAGCCGTTTTGAAGGCGTGGCCGTGTTCGAGAGTGCCCGGTAGGCGCTAACTCTTCCGATAGATTTCTCGTCGATGTCCTTTGATGACCACGACGACGATGGTGTTCCTGTCGATTTCATTGTTCTCGAGTTCTACTTGGCGAGCGCCAGGTGTCGTTTGCCGCCAGAGCGCATCAGTTTCATGCGCCAATCGACGCCGATGAGTTCGCCATCCTCCATGGGCAGCCAGACGTTTTCTCCCTGGATCGTTTCGCTCGAAAAGATCAGGTGATTGACGTGTCCCGTGGTGGTGGGCGCTTCGCATTCGGGAGACAAGCTGGGGCAGGTGTCGCGGTCACCGCAGCGACTCTTGTAGGTCGACCAATAGAGTTCTTTGCCGCCTTCGGCGGCGACCATGGTGGTGCCGTCGGTCACGATCACCGTCAGCAACGCGCGCTCGGTTCCGTGATCACACACCGAGCGAACATCTTCGAGCGCACGCTGCAGCGCGGATGCGGTTTCCTCGACACCGATCGGGTTTGAGAGCGGGCCGTATTGCGAAAGGTGGGTCAGAAAGAGAAAGAAGATCGCTTCGCTGTCGGTATCGCCGAGCACGTAGCGACGCAGGCGAGGCGCGATGCGCTTCAGGACGGCGTCGCGATGGCGGTCGAACTCGGGAATGTCGCCATTGTGGGCCATCACCCATTTGCCGTGTTGAAATGGATGGCAGTTCAGCACCGAGAGCTGGCCTTGGGTGGCCTTGCGGACATGCGCGAGCACGGTTTCGGACGCCACCACTCCGCTTACTCTCCGAAACAGCGCGCAGTTCAGCGCGGTGGTTGGGCTGCGGGTGATGTGCGGCGCGCCGTCGACATAAAACGCCACCCCCCAGCCGTCTGGGTGCTGGTTGCTTTGAATGCCGAGCGCATTGTCCGCATCCATGAGCGAACGGTGCACCTGGCTTTGAATCACGCTGCGGAAGCCGAAGAGACGGCACATAGTTGATCAGTGTGGCACGATTTTCCCGGCTAGCGAATCGGCCGCGCCCGCTTGCGAAACCAATCGCGGTATCGCGCCATGCGCGCGCGGTGGGCTTTGGGGGCATGGCGCTGGCAGGTAGCGTGTTCTTTGGTTCCGGGGCGCGCGCCCCAGCGCAGTTCGACGCAGTCGCCGGGGTGATAGGCCATCTCCATGGCTTGTTGTCGGCCGACAAGCTCTTTGAGCGACAGCGTCTGTTGGCTTCCGTCAGAGCGCGTATACGCGAACGTCCGCGCGAGAAGCGCGCGGGAAAGCTCCGATTCGAGGCGCTTTTTGACGCGAGAGCGCTCTTTGGGGGGCACGTCGAAGCGCTGTGGGTGGCGGGCGACGTAGTCGGCGAATCGGGTGACCGCGTCCATGCTGATGAGCAATCGCATATCGCGCGACGGGGTCGAGTAATCTTCCCAAGGCCCGCTGGTTTGAAAGATGCCCGCGCCCTCTGGCATCTCGATCGGCTGGTAGTTGCGTGCGCGCATGAACGCCTCGCCGTTATCGACCGAGACCACGCGTCGCGCCACGTTTTCTTCGAGCGCATCCACGAGAGATCGCTGGCGAGCTTCCGGATCGAGCGGTCGAAGATTGATCAAACCTTCCATCGATTCGTAGAAATCGTCCGCGCTTCCTCGGTATTGCTGGCGCGACCAGGGTGAGAGCGCGGCTGAGCGCCTGAGCTCGGCATTGTCGGCTACGGAGATCGTTTGTTGCTTCCGGTCGTAGACAGCTGGTCGCCATGCCTTAAAACCCGCACCCACGTTGGCCGTCTCGGGAGTAAAGAGAAACGAGCCGCGCCAAAATCGTCGGCGCCCCACGGTTCCGTCGGGCTGCGCATCAGCGCCCATCAGTACGCCTGCGGCAATTCCCTGAGGTCGCCAGCGCGCGAGGATAAGCAAATGACCGTACGGATCGGCGAATACAGTGCCCGGCCGCAGCGCCGCGCGCGTGAGGGCCACGGGATACAAGTCGGTCTGCTCGTCGCTCGGGTGCGTCCGGCCGCTCGCCGAATGCACCGCGCTTTTGACGTCGCGAATAAACGCACGGAACGCGGCTACGTCATCGCTTGCATCATAGGGGTCGAGATTGGTATGCGGCGCGCCGCAGGATGGCGGGTCGCCGGGGCCGCCGCGCCCGCAGTTTCGATAAGCGAACGGCAATCGCAATTTCCATGCGACGTAGGCGCGCAAAAAGTACGGCAGGTCGGCGCAATCTGGTTTGAGGCGCAGCTCGCGGTCTTCGTTGAGGCCCAAATGATTGTGGAGCAGGTTGCGCTGCGGGTCGCGCAGCAGCGTTTGCAAATCGGGCCACGTTTCGTCGCCCTCTTCGGGAGCGAGGAAAAGCTGTTCGACAAATGTCGCGTAGAGGTTTTCGGTATCCCGCTCCCATGCCCACGTCGGCACCCACGCCGGGCCTGCTTCGGCGCGCGTGCCCTCCGCTTTGTAGGCGCGGCGTACCGCAAATCGTTCGCACGCGATCACGCGGGACCCTTCGCCCCACACCGCTGTCCAGATGCCATGTTTCTTCGGCCGAAAACGTGTCACCCGACCAAATGGAAGCGGGCCGAGATGCGTCTCGGGCAGCTGCCGCAGGGTGCCGTCTGGAGCGATCAGAGTGAGCACGCTCGCTTGGGGATCCTGTTCTGAAAGCGCGATGACGCGAACTGGCTGTCCTTTTACGGGGCGTCGCGGGGAATGAAAAATCGCTGCGTCCGTGGAGTCATCGCAGGCTAGCTTCGTTCGTCTCCGTTTGTTCGGCACAGATGATACAACCTCGGCCGACCAAGGAGCCGGCGGTCGCACCCTGCTGACCCCGCGAAGCTCATCGCCGACCGGACCTCCGAACACCGCGAGTTTGGTGATGCGCGCGAGAAAGCTTCCTCGAGATGAGCCTTCGCCCAACGTCAGATCACTCACCGCGACGCGATCGACGCGATGAAGCGTTTCAAACGCAGTGGGCGAATCGCTATGTTCGGAGTCATTTTGATCTACGGTGCTGGCCTGCTTTTTTGAAGCTTGAGGTTGCGACGCGCGGCTCTGGCATGGCGTCACGTATTCGCTAAACGAATGAATCGCCATCGGCGTTCCCTCGAGGGTGCGCCCCAAATACAGCATGATGTGGCCCGGAAAATGCAGTAGGACAATGCCGCGGCGCGCGGCAGCTTCGATGAGCGCGGCCTTTTCTAAATCGCTCTTGGCTTCTGAAACGTTCACGGTGAAGCTGCCGGCCTCGGCTTGGCGGCTGCTATGGCGAGGCGCGCGGATCGCGAACTTCGAGAGCACGTCGAGCAGGTACCGCGAACAGTCTCGGCCGCCTTCGTGACCGCCCCAACCGTAGGGCTCGTCGAGCAAACGAAATGCTTCTTTGAGGAGTGCTCGTCGAGTCAGCGGTCGATCAGCTCGCGGCACGCTTCGTTCGATTTCTTCGGTCGACAAAGGATCGGATAGCTCGCTGTCGGCATCGATCCAGCCGAGCGCATACGGCGTGCGCACGAGTAGGAGGTCGTCGGTCCAGCGGCTGAGCACCTGCAGAGGTTCTTGTGCGCGAATGGTGCTGCAGTTATTGCGATCGAACGCGAGGTCGATCGGTTGCTTGTAGAGCCCTTCGAGTCGCGGCCCGCAGCGCAGGCGAATCGGCTTCTGCGCTCGCTTGATCTCAGGACGAAGTGAGGGAAACGGTTTGCGCGCCGAAAGCGCCACGATGGCGTCGCGGTCGAGTTTGTCGCCGTCTTCGTCGACGTACGCGCCGCTACGTGCGTGCTGATTGATGAACGACAAGCGTCGCGTGACTTGCGCGCGGATGTCGTCCGGTCGAATCTCGTCACGAAAGTCGATTTGTCCGCGAACGCGAGCGGGGCCACGCGGCGCGCGCTCTGGTTGAGCGAGTGCGGCGTTGTGGTCGTCGATGTCTTGGGGCGAGAGCAAAACCTCGTCGAGCGTTCCATATTGCTTTTGCTGCTTGAGCCAATAGGCGAGGGTGCGATGTTCCGCGCGCACGCCGGGCAAAGGGCGCGGCGCCTTCGCTTGCGCGGGGCAACTGTCTGGTCGTTCCTCGGAGGCTCCTTCGGCCGCGTGGTCGCGTTCGCTGGACGACGCGCCGCACGCCATCAGAGAAAGCGCCGCGACGCCGAAAACGAGACCGATCGCATTGCCATCCTTGACGGGGAATACCCATGGCCACAGAGAGGTTCGCGACATCCACTGATAATTTAGCCGGAAACTAGGCCTTCCGGGGACGCAAAAACGCCCCCGAAACTTACCCAACCGAGCGCTTCGGTGTTATGACGGTGCAGCCATGCAAAAAGCGCTGACCTTGTATCAGACGTCCATCGGCAAAAAAGCCGTGATGGCCGCCTCGGGCGTCATTCTTCTCGGCTTCACGCTCGGGCATCTTTCGGGAAACCTCAAAGCCTATCAGGGGCCCCAAGCGCTCAACGAATATGCGGCCTGGCTGCGATCTATGCCGTCGTTGCTCTGGGGAACGCGCGCCGCGCTCGTGTTCGCATTTGGCGCCCATGTCTTCTCGGCGTTTCAGCTGTGGTCACAGAATCGCGGCGCGCGGCCGGTGGGTTATCGCCGAAAGAAGAGCCTCGCGACCGATTACGCCGCGCGCACGATGTACTGGTCGGGGCCGATCTTGTTGCTCTACGTGCTCTTTCATTTGGCGCATCTCACGTTTGGGCAGACGTTTGGGTTTTATGAGTTCGACAAAATGAACCCGTACAACAACATGGTGTACGGATTTCAGATCCCCGCGGTGCTGGTGCCCTATCTCCTCGGCAATATCGCCCTCGGTGTGCACCTATTCCACGGCATCTGGAGCATGTTTCAGTCGATCGGGATCAATCATCCGAAGTACAACATCTTTCGGCGCGACTTGGCGATTGGCCTCGCCACCTTGCTGACGCTTGGCAATCTATCGTTCCCAATCGCCGTGATGCTCGGTTACCTCGAACCCACCACCCAAACGTTCTACTTCCCAGAGCTTGAGTAGCCCTTATGAACCTCGACGCCCGAGAACCTTCCGGTCCGATCGAAGACCGATGGACGCAGCACAAAGCAAGCAGCAAACTCGTCGCGCCCGCGAACCGGCGCAAATATAAAGTGATCGTTGTCGGCACGGGCTTGGCCGGCGGCGCAGCGGCCGCGACGCTCGGCGAGCTCGGCTACAAAGTACAGTGCTTCTGCTTTCAAGACAGCCCTCGCCGCGCGCATAGCATCGCTGCACAGGGGGGAATCAACGCTGCCAAGAACTACCAGAACGATGGCGACAGCGTGTACCGCCTGTTTTACGACACCGTCAAAGGCGGGGATTTTCGTTCGCGCGAATCCAATGTGTATCGACTTTCGGAGCTGAGCGTCAGCATCATCGACCAAGCGGTGGCGCAGGGCGTGCCGTTTGCGCGGGAGTACGGCGGATTGCTCGCCAATCGTTCGTTCGGCGGCGCGCAGGTTTCTCGAACTTTCTACGCCCGCGGACAAACCGGTCAGCAGCTATTGCTCGGAGCCTACTCGGCGCTCGCGCGGCAAATCGAAGCGGGCACCGTCGACATGCATCCGCGCACCGAAATGCTTGATCTGATCGTCGTAGACGGAAAAGCGCGCGGCATCGTCACCCGTCATTTGGTGACCGGCAAAGTGGAAGCGCACGTGGCCGACGTCGTGATCTTGTGCACGGGCGGATACGGGAACGTCTTTTTCCTTTCGACCAACGCGCAAGGCAGCAACTGCACGGCGGCGTGGCGGGCGCATCGTCGGGGCGCGCTCTTCGCCAACCCTTGCTACACCCAGATTCATCCGACCTGCATTCCCCAATCGGGCAGCTATCAAAGCAAGCTCACCCTGATGAGCGAATCGCTTCGCAACGACGGTCGAGTGTGGGTGCCGCGCAATGAAGAAGACGTCGGCAAAGACCCCACCAAGATTCCCGAGCAAGACCGCTACTACTATCTCGAAGAACGGTATCCTGCGTTCGGCAACTTGGTGCCTCGCGATGTGGCGTCGCGAAACGCCCTCTACGTGACCAACGACGGTCTCGGCATCGGGCCCGAGGTCGATGGTGAGCGGCGCGGCGTATACCTGGATTTCGCCGACGCGATCAATCGCCTGGGTGAGCAGACCATTCGCGAGCGCTATGGCAACCTCTTCGAAATGTACGAACGAATCACCGGCGACAGCCCCTACCAAACCCCGATGCGTATTTACCCTGCGACGCACTACACCATGGGCGGGCTCTGGGTGGACTACAATCTGATGAGCACCATCGACGGGCTGTTCGTGGGCGGCGAGGCCAACTTTTCAGACCACGGCGCCAATCGACTCGGGGCTTCGGCGCTGATGCAGGGCTTGGCGGATGGCTACTTCGTATTGCCGTTCACGATCGGAAACTATCTTGGCACCGAACGCAATTTTGACGGTGTCAGCGAAGACCACCCCGACGTGCGCGCCGCCGTCGACGACGTCAACAGCCGGATTTCGTCGCTGCTTTCTGCGCCGAAGGCCAAACACGCGCCGCAATGGTTTCATCGCAAGCTCGGCTCGATTATCTGGCATCAATGCGGCATGTCGCGAAACGGGGAAGGGCTTTCCCAGGCCATCGACGACATTCGCGAGCTTCGCGAACAGTTTCATCGTGAGGTAAAAGTCACGGGTGGCGAGGGCGAGTTTAATCAAACGCTCGAGCGCGCTGGGCGGGTGGCTGATTTTATGGAGCTCGGCGAGCTGATGTGTCGCGACGCGCTTGATCGAGCGGAAAGCTGCGGCGGCCACTTCCGCGAAGAACATCAAACCGAAGACGGCGAAGCCGCACGCCGCGACGACGAGTTTTCCTACGTTGCGGCCTGGGAGTTCAGCGGAGATCCCGCGCAGCCTACGCTCCACAAAGAGCCTCTCACTTTTGAATACGTCAAACCTGTTCAGCGAAGCTACAAATAATCAGATTGCGACCGACTCCAAGACTCGGCGAGAATCACATCATGTACCTCATCCTGCATATCTGGCGTCAACAAGGGCCTCGCGACAAAGGTCACTTCGAACGGCACGAAGCGCGCGACGTGAGCGAGCATATGTCGTTTCTAGAAATGCTCGACGTGATCAACGAGCAACTGATCGAAGCAGGAAAAGACCCCATCGCATTCGACCATGACTGTCGTGAGGGCATCTGCGGCATGTGCGGCATGGTCGTCAACGGGGAGGCCCACGGCCCGCAGCGGCAGACCACGACGTGCCAGCTTCATATGCGCCAGTTTCAAAACGGCGACGAACTGTGGATCGAGCCTTGGCGCGCATCGGGCTTTCCCATCATCAAAGACCTCTCGGTCGACCGAAGCGCCTTCGATCGCATCATCCAAGCTGGAGGCTACGTCTCCATCCGTACCGGAAGCGCCCCCGACGCCAACGAAATCCCCATCCCCAAAGGCGTATCCGACCACGCGATGGATGCCGCGGCGTGCATCGGCTGCGGCGCGTGCGTTGCCGCCTGTCCCAACGCTTCCGCGAGCCTCTTCGTGGCGGCCAAAGTTTCTCACCTCGGGCTCTTGCCCCAAGGCCAAGCCGAGCGCCCCGACCGAGTGCGCAAAATGGTCGCGCAGATGGACGCCGAGCAGTTCGGCGCGTGCACCAATCACGCCGAATGCGAAGCCGCCTGCCCCAAGGGCATCAGCATCAGCTTCATCGCCCGCATGAACCGCGACCATCTCAAATCGATGATTGCGTCGTCCGACGACGTCGAAGCGCGACCGGCCAAGTAGCGCGGTCGCTTAGGCTCGCTGGGCAGGCCTTGTGCTGGGCAGGCCTTATGCGGAAGCAGATCGCATGAGATGCGCATTTTTCTTATGAACGGGTCATTTTTCGTGTGGAGATGTGCAGCTGAACGTCGATGGAAGTCGCGACGAGTACTTTCGCGTCGAAGCACGAAGCCTCTCGTTCAGCGCAAGTGTTCACTGCTGTCGCGGTATGCTAGGGCGTTCATCCTCTGATGGTGTGTTTGTGCAGAGGCCGGCTGTTTTCAACCTTTGTATTGTTTTTTTGTGTGTGTCCTGCACTCCCGATACGGGTGCGCGCGTTGAACCGCAAAACGAACTTAAACAAACCTCGATAAGCTGGCGTATCCCTCCCCCCCGCGAACAATGGGAGGCCTTGTTTACGGGTTACGATCTGAAGGCGCTTCGCGGTTCCTTGGCTCTAACCGAAATACCAGAGTTGCAGAAGAGCTACCTCCACGTCTCTCAAGAACACCAGCTGGGTGTTTCAACACGCAGTATCGGGAAATGGGAGAAAACGCGCGACCAACCCATCTCCGGCGCTTATGGGTGCAATCTTAGCGGACACAAACAAGTCTATAACCGCCTCGTGCAAGCTCAGATTTCGAACAAGGCTACCGAAATTCTGCTCGACATCCCCTTTCGTGCCTCCTCAGGCCGCCGGCGAAGAACGTTTTCCCCAGAGGATATCAACGACCTTCGACTCTTTTTTGAGAGCCAGGATTGCGAGGGGCAGCGACCTGATCACCGCATTCGCCATCGTCTGAGTGGCCCCGCGACCGCAATTAATCTCGGAAAGCTTCTCGCTTCGGTGGACTATGACACGGCCCAAGCCGAGCGATTCACCTACGTCGATGTGCCGAAACGAGTAGTCGGGAAGTGGTTTGAGCGTTCTCCCACGTTTCGCGCCAGCTACATTCAAGCCATCGCGCGCGCACATTTGATTCGTCGGACACTTCTCGAATCCATCGCAGAAAGCGCACCAGAAGACCGCGACGAGGCAAAAGAAACTGCTCGAACCACGATGTCGATCATCATGTGGGATGTCGCGTGTACCTCGGATAGCTACCGGGAGAATCCCGAGCGAATCCTCCTAGATGTTCAGCAGGCGTATCCGAAAATGCTTCGTTACGCTGCGAAGTGGCACATAGCGGATCGCGAGTCAAAAGCCGACGATCCTTCCCACTATCTCAATCGTTTTCGTGGCTGGCAATGGGATGATGATGAGTGGGACTATACGAAATGGGCTTCGAAGTAGCGTTTATTTCCTCGTTCTGATCCATGAACCTTGCCGATTTAGATCTCGATTGATCGCAATCGCGGGTCAAGGCGGGCGAGGTCGTTTGGGTCGCTGGTGATGACGCTGGCGCCGAGCGAGCGTGCGAGGAGGGCGACGTGGGCGTCGACGACATCCGTCGTTTTTGATGCCGCGAGAAGCGATCCGACGGAGTAAGCGAGCCGTTCGGTCAGAGGATGCACGCGTGCCGCGCGTGTTTTGACGAGCCGCGCGATCGGGTGTTGTTTGCTTGTTCCTCGCCACACTTGCGCGAGCACTCCTGCCGGGACGTGTGCCGCAGAGCGACCGTGAACCAATGCCTCCAACAATGCGAGCATTCTGCGGTTGCGTTTTTCGAGAACAATAAGCGCTCCTGCATCAAGCGCCTCAGGCCTCATGCGGCGTCGATATCCGGGTCGCTTTCGAGCATTGAGTGCGCCCAGGCCCGGTCTGCATCCGTTCGACCACCTGCCTCGTCAATCAAATCGTCGATGATCTGTTTCGCATCCGCCCAATCGGGCTCCCGGACGGCGAGTTGAGCGAAGTATGCCGACACCGACTCCGCGTGCCCCGCGTGGGTCGCTTTCAAGGCCTTCTCTGCAATTTCCTCGGGCACGCTGATGGTGATTCGCTTCAGCATCTCTACTTCATATTACGCGCATAAAAAATGTGCGAGCGGCTCGGCAAATCAGATTTGTCCTTGGTGGGCGAGGCGTCTCGCCGAAGTTTGCGTTGGTGCTTGAGCGAGTACTCGGAACGACAGCTGAGACGTGGGTACGGATGCTCCGATTGCTTTCCGCTGTTTTCGCTCATGCAATCGCTCGTTTTGGCGCGTTGTTTTATCCCTTGTCCATCTTCTGCCAGATAACCCGGATGGTGGTGCGCGGGTTGATTTGTAACCTCATCTTTCCCTCTGTTGCGACGCTGGCAGCGGGCCAAGCAGAGAATCAGCCGACGTCTGGCTCGCAGGGAAACAAATCGCTCGATCTATCTACGTACCGAACGTACTCTTGCGACCAAGTTTTCGAAAATGGGCTAGACGCGGCGGTAAAAGAGCTAAAGGTCGCATTGCGACCGGAGCCGGGCAGCCCGGGCTACGCGGATATAAACACAAGCAAGTTTCTCCAGCGCTGGCTGGACGAGATCCCGCAACCTCAAGGCAAAGTGGAAGCCCGACAAGCGCAGTCGGAGCTCGAGCAATGGAGCGGATGCACAGTGTTGGCGGTTTCGGAGGCAATGCAAGAATACCCATGGAAACCGAGTAGTTTGTCTGTACCTGTTTGGTTTGAAACCTATGACGCTTCAGGACTGCACGATGATGATCCTGGAAGTTTTCTTATTTTTGCTGCGTTGAAGGGTTACGGACCCGGCATCCCGAGGAGTCGCAACGACGTCAAGTGGCCGATCGAAGGGCGGACTAGCGTGATGAGCGGAGAGAATCGCGTTCCACTACCTCCCAAGGGGAACCCTGCCGGAAACGCGTATCGACCGGGTCCAACCGAGCACTTAGGTAGAGCGTCGATGTATTTCGGCAAGAGTTGGGCGCTCCCTTGTGAACCACGGTTGGGGGTTCGCATCATATTGTGGGCGGAGAGAGATCGCAGCGGCTTCTGACACGGAGTGAGGTCTCCGCTGCGTTCGGTTGGAACGAGGAGCGTCACCATCGAGTTGCCGTGGTGCACTACGTTTTGGCTAGCCTGTGCAAGCGATCGCCAAGAAAGATCAACGAGATCGTCAACGGTACGCGAGGCGTCTCGCTGGAGTTTGCGTTGGTGCTTGAGCGAATGCTTGGAACGACGGCAGAGATGTGGGTACGGATGAAGGTGGAGTACGACCCGTGGGCTGCGCGACAGAAAGCGGCGCAGCGCGCCGGGATTTCTCTCAAACGCGCAAGCCGCAACGCCGCGGAGGTTGGGTAAATTTCTTTCCCCGTCCCCGATCTTTCAGTGACAACTACAGTTAGACTAGGAGCAGTGCGTGCTTGCGTTGATCGAGAATCTCGCAGAATGAAGACATCCCGCGAACTCTCCGGCAACCATGTCACGTGCCTCCTGGCAGGGGAGTTTGGGTGAATCGACGGGATCGTATCCCGGCGAGAGGGTCTGGGTGCCAGACCCTCAGGTAGACTGACCACTGCTCTAGAGCAAAGCCTGCTTGTGTTGATCGAACTCTCTCAGCAGGAAGATATTCCGCGAACTCCCCGGCAACCAGGTTACGTGCCTCCTGGCGGGGGAGTTTGGGTGAATCGACGGGATCGTACCCCGACGAGAGGGTCTGGGTGCCAGACCCTCAGATAAAACGGCGCGGACGCCGCCGTACTCTGGCGACCACGGTGCCGAGTAGTGCGAGCCAGGCGAGTAGGGGGGCTTCGGAGCGGCGTCCCGGGGAGACGGAGCAGTCACTGCTGACGCTTCCCGAGGCCTCTGCGGAGCAGCTTCCTCCGCCACACGCGGCGCTGCTGCTGGCATCGACCTCGACGTTGAGGCGCGCGTTGAGCGCACGAATACAGTCTTCAAGATTGTTGTCGTGGTCAATGTATTGGCTGTCGCAAAACAAAGCGCCTTCCGGAGTTTGGCATTCCGCCATGCATCCGCCGACACACTCCGCAGTGAGCCCGGCCTGGCAATCGATCTGGCAGTCGAAGTTTGCGTCGGCGCGACACCGGCCCTCCACCGTCGCTTCGCAGCGGGCTTCACAGCTCGCTTCGGGCGGTTCTACGTCGCAGCGCGCGCTGCACTCTCCCGAACACGTCGCATTGCACGATGCCTGACATTCCCCCATGCATGACGCTTGGTCAGAGTTCGCTTCGCAGCGCGCCTCGCAGCTCGCTCCGCAATCCACCTCGCAGCCCGCGGAGCAGCTCGCAGAGCAATCGAACCGTCCCGGATCGACTTCGCATTGGGCCATGCACTCCGCCACATCAATGCGCGCCTCGCATTCTGCAGATACGCTCGCCTGACAGCCTCCCTGACAATCTGCAAAGGCCGTCACCGAGCAGTTAATCGGTGTGCACTGGGCCTCGCATCCACCTTCAACCGACACCTGGCACATGGCGCTTGCCTGAACGTTGATGTTTCCGCACGCGGCAAGCCCCGTTTCTTGCGCTGCGGCCACATCGGGCAACAAAGCCGCTCCCGTGCCCAAGACGAGCATCGAACAAACCCACGCCTTTTTGGACATCCATCGCGAAGAAAAAGCAGATTTTGAGAAGGTGGATAAAGCTCGGCTCGCTTGCATATGTCACTCCTAGTTTGTGTGCCCGACGATTCATCTACCCGGTGATTTGTGTATCCAGCGATTTGTGTACCGAGCCACTCGTCGACGCGGCCGGGCCAGTCTTAAGCACCAACGGTTCCGTTGTTCAAATAACCCTGCTCGCGAAAGTAGTCGAGCGCATCTCCCAGCGTGTCGTCGATCGAACGGTACGTCACGCCCAACTCTTTGCGACTTTTTGTATTGTCGAAATACGAAGGTCGAAGACCGTATTCGAAGAAGCTCTTAGGTATCTGCGGAGGTCGCTGACGCTTTTCTGCCACCACGTTCATCGCGGTGACCATGCTGCGGGCCACCGGAACCGGAAGCTTAGCGAGCACGCGCTTGCGTTTTGCAGCTCGGTTGATCGACATGAGCAGTTCCTTGTTCGACAAGTTGTGCCCGGTCGCTAAGTAACGCTCGCCGGCCCGCCCGCGTTCCGCGGCCTTGACGTGCACATTCGCGGCATCTCGCACATCCACGTAGGCCGCGCCTCCATCCATATAGAAAGGCAACCCGCCGCGAACCGTTTCGATCACGAGCTGGCCCGAAGGCGTCGGCGCCACGTCACCGGGCCCCAGCACCATGCCCGGGCATACGATGCGGACGTCGAGCCCCCAGGCGGCAAAATCTTCGGCAATGACCCGGCTATGATATTTCGAACGGCTGTAGGCAAAATCGATATCCCATGCGTCGTAGCGGGTGTCTTCATTGCCAATGGTGCCCGCGGGCGGCCTTCCGAGAGCCACCATGCTCGCGGTGTATACGACTTTCCCCACGCCAGCACGACGACACGCTTCCAGCATATTGAATGTGCCGCGGTGGTTGACCTCGTACATCGGCGTAGGGTCTGGCATGTGCGACTGATAGACCGCAGCGGCATGGAACACGGCATCCACATCGCGCGTCACCCGCTGGCAATCCGCGATCGACAGCACGTTCCCTCGCTCGAGCTCTACGTCCAACCCATCGAGATTTTGAATCGGCTCACCGGGGAGCGCGAGCACGCGAACAGTCACTCCCTGTTCAAGCAACTGACGCACGATCGCGCTGCCCAAAAAGCCGCATCCACCGGTTACCAGGACGTGTTTCATGAGCGACGTGTACCACGCGCCGGTCGTGTTGCGCCAACCTTCCCGTCGCCCCTTCGCGCACCTGTCGCTTCAGCGATATGATGATGTCCATCCCATGCAGACGACCGATCTGGCCACTGTCCGACGCGCGCTCGGGACTTCCGATCCCCTCCCACGAAACCCGCTCTCACCCGACCGCGCAGCGGTAGCAGGCATTTTCCATCATACCCGTGGTGCCGGAACACTGGAGATTTTGCTTATCCGGCGCGCCGAGCGCAAAGGGGATCCTTGGTCCGGGCACATGGCATTTCCCGGCGGCCGATGGACCCCTGGCGATGGAGACCTTCTCGCTACCGCTCGGCGCGAAACTTGGGAGGAGGTCGGCATCGCGCTCGAACAAGCCGAGCTCCTTGGACACGTCGCCGACGTTCGGGCGCATCTTGTGGGTACGGTCGTGCGCCCATTCTTCTTCGCAGTCCCTGAGCTGCCCTCATTGAACCTCAACCACGAAGTCGCGGAAACTATCTGGACACCGCTCGACGAGCTGCGCGCGGGAGCGCGCGATGTCCGCATGCCCTATCCACCGCACGCACCCAATGTCCGACTGCCTGCCTACGACGTGGAAGGACACTTCGTATGGGGCCTCACCTACAAGATGCTGCAGGCGCTCTTTGCGGCACTCGACTCCGTCGAGGATTGATGGAACAACTGGGCCCATGCCCGAGGCTGACCTGACCCGTATGGTTCATTGCATCAAGCTCAACAAAGAGCTTCCGGGGCTCACCCGCGCCCCGTTCCCCACCGAGTTTGGGACCTTTATCTACGAAAAGGTGTCCAAGGAAGCATGGGATATGTGGCTCGCAGAAAGCGTGCGCTACATCAACACGTATCGAGTCGACCTGTCGAGCAAAGACGGCACTGAATTCATGCTCCGACAGCTAAAAATCTGGTTGGGACTTGAGGACGGCGAGATGGCCCAAACAGCCTGGGTCCCCGACACCTCGCCCGATTCCGAATGACGCCTCGGTAGTTTTTCGCGCCAAGCTACGCTAAAAATCAATAAATCTCCCGACAACGCTCGTCTTTCTCGACGCCAGTGCCCGATGTGTGCGGAAATAGGGTGGGAATAGGGTGATTGTTCAGCCGTGACCCGGAAACCACGCACAAGTTCGTCACGCGCGCTGGCTGCACTGGCCGCGACGACCCTGGCCGTATCGGCTCCGGCGGGATTGACGCTCGCCGCACTCACGCTGACGAGCTGCGACGGCTGTGGTTCAACGGCGATCGCGCAGCTATCCAGGCACCGTGGGCCGGTCCAGCGCGATCTCGCGGAGCAGGTCGGCCATTGGCAGAAAGCCAAGCCTGGCGCCGAGTTTCGACTGGGCGACGGCTTTCGCACCACCGAAACCGCGCAAGCATGGCTTACGTTCTCCGCGGGAGGCGGAATTCGCGTTGCGCCCGCGACTACGATTCGGTTTTCGCAGACGCGGCCTGATTCCCGCGGTATCGGCATCGACGTGCTCGCCGGAACGGCCGAAATCGAGGCCAAAAACGCCATTCTCCTCGACACGCGGATTGGCCTCGCCCGGCTCGAAGATGGGGGACGGATACGGCTCAGCGCTTCAGAGGAGGAAGGCAGCCGCATCGATATCCTGGTGGGCCAAGCGCGCCTCGAAACTCGCGACGGGGTGCTGACGTTGAATGAGAATGACGGCGTGTTCATCAAGGTCGGGAGCGCCACCATCGAACGCGTGGGCGGCAAAGACGTAGCCCCGCCGAAAGAAGAAACTGGCGAGACCATTACAGAAACCGCAGTTGAGGAAAAAATCGACGCAGGCGCCCCCGAAACCGACGACTCAACGGTTCAACCATCGCCCGCGCGGGTCGATTTCGCTATGAACGGCGGCGAATCGATCACCGTGCACGATTCTCGTGCGCCGACGAATATCGGCGTCCGCACCAGCGAATGCCCGGGCGAGGTCATGCTCCAGCTGGCCCGTGGTCGATCCTTTCGTCGACCGAAAGCGACGTTCCGGGGCCGAGGTCGTATCGACATTACGGTGACCCCGGGTACGCATCGCTACCGAATCGTGTGCGCAGACGACGACGCGAAAGCAGTCTCCTCGGGAACGATCCGAGTACGCCGCGACTCGGGCCGCGCTCCCCTTCCCAGAGGAGCTCCGCGAACCACCGTAGACGCAGACGGTAGGCGATATACCGTGCTCTACCAAAATCGCCTGCCTACCATCACCATGCGTTGGACGAATGCTCCCCCAGGCCCCTACTCTCTAAGAGTGAACACCCGCGGCCGTCAACGTACCGAACAGCTCACCACCGCGCGACATCAGTTTGCGTCCGGCGAAATCCTCGAAGGAACGACGCGCTACAAGTTTGAAACCGCAAATGGCCTGAGCTCTCCCGACAGCGTGCTCCAAATCTCGTTCGACAACGCCGCACAGGCCGCATCGTTACGCACACCCGCCGACGGCGTTGCCGCGGCCGGGGAAAAAGTTCAGGTCGGAGGGACCGTACAGCGCGGCTCTTCTGTTCAGGTCAACGGAAAAAAGGCAACTCTGGATCGGCAACATCGATTCAAAGCAGAAATCGTCGCGCCTTCCGACACCGATGCGATCAGCATTCGGGTAGTCCAACCCAACGGCGGCGTGCACTACTATCTTCGGCACGTCCGTGGTGCGGGGCAGTGAGCGCAGACGGACTCGACATCGGGTCGGTGCTCCTCGGGCGCTATCAGATTGTCCACCCCCTCGCCAAAGGGGGGCAAGGGGAAGTCTATCTGGCGAGAAACGAAGGCGCGGCCGGGTTCATCAAGCCAGTGGTAGTCAAGCGAACGCTGCCTCATCTCGCAACCGACGCCGAACAGAAGCGCATGATGGCCCGCGAGGCACGTATTCTATCGAGCTTGCGCCACCCCGGCATCGTCAACATCATCGATTTCGCAGAAGACGTCGACGGGGCCTACATCACGATTCTCGACTATGTGCACGGCTACCACCTCGGAAAGTGGTATCGCTACGTCCGCAAAACCCAAGGCCCATTCTCGCAAGAAATCGCGCTGCACATCATGCTCGAAACTCTTGCCGCTTTGCACTACGCGCACACCCACCGCGGACCCGGCGGCCAGCCGCAGAATATCGTGCACCGCGATGTCACGCCGGCCAACGTGCTCATCGACGTCGACGGACACGTCAAACTTGCCGACTTTGGAATCGCACGCACCAGCGTCGACATGACCGATGTGACCAGCGAAGGTTTGGTCAAAGGGAATTTTCCGTACGTCGCGCCCGAACTCTTCGCGAGCGCGCAGCCGACGCCAGCGTGCGATATCTACTCTTCAGGAATCGTTCTCTACGAAGTACTCAGCGGCAACAACCCGATGCGAGGTCAAGACCTGCGTGAGACCGTAGCCAAAGCTCTCTCGACGACACCGCCCCCTCTCGACGCCATCCGGCCCGATATCTCGAGCGCGCTCGCGTCGGTGGTGCAGCGCGCGATATCCAAAGATCCGGCAGACCGGTTCCCAACCGCCAGCGCCTTCGCCGAAGCGCTCCGAACGACTCGACAAGCATCCGAGGAGCGCGCCGCGTGGATGCTCGCCACGCAGGCTTCGACCGACTTTCGTAGCCCTGAGATGTCCCAGATCATGAATGTGACCCCGCTTCATGAACTGGAACGCCTCTGGAACGAGCGGGACACCGAAAAAGCCGTCTCGCTCAGCGACCCGCCACCTACCGCCACCGTCGAGATACTCGGCGAAACGCAACCAAGCGCATCAAAACCCCCGACGCTGTCTCGCGTGCGCAACGTGACTGTGATTGTCTTCCTGCTCGCGCTGATGGGCGCCGGAGGTTTTTTTGCGTGGCGCTATGCGAGCGAAAACCCACCCGCGCCGCGCCAAGAAGACCCTCCATTCGTCGTGGTTTCGGCGAACGAGCGCGCAGACGAACCGACGACTCCCATCGAAAACGTCCCCGACGCAAACCCGCCCGAAGCAGACGCGGCACCGACCGCGGTCAAGACGAAGACCAAACAACCTATCAAGCGACGAAATCCACCCGTGAAACGGCAAGTAAACCGCGCGGTGTTGCTCACTCGTTTGTTCGCGAAGCAACAACGTCGCATCACGGCCTGCTTCCAAAAGCATCCGATTCGCCAGGCTCTACCGAGAGTTTCGGTTCGCATCACCATCAACACCGCGGGGGTGGTTCAACGGGCTGAGGTGCTGCCCCCTGCAGTAGGCTCCACTCCACTCGGATCGTGCATCGCGAAAGTGGCGCAAACGACATCTTTTGGACCGCAGCCAGACGTCACTACGTTTCGAATTCCAATCACCACTCGCGTATCCCAATAGGTTCATCGCTGACTACGTCGCAGATGTAAGCGCGCTTACGACATGTCGATAATTCGACGCCTGAGTCAACGGGTGACCACTTCGATTTCGATGCGTACACTCTAAGGGTGGCTGGTTCGCCATCCCCACCGCGAAAACCGATCTCGACCGCTGCGCTCGTGGCAAGCGTGGTCGCGGCACTGGCGGCCAGTGAACTCCCGATTCGGCTCAACGCGCGCGCAGATATGGGAAGCCCCCCTGGCCTGTCGACGCACCTCTCATGGAGAACAGGAGACGAAGCACTGACCGGGCGCACATGGATGCAAGCTCAACAGCGCGCGGTGGACCACGCGATCGTGGTTTCGATAGATGGGCTGCGTCCCGACGCGATCAAGCGCTGGGCCGGCATGCTCGACCAGATGGGTCAAGAAGGTGTCCGGGCTGTGTTTGCAGAAACGCTTGCTCGCTCTCTGACGCTTCCTTCTCATGCCTCAATGCTAACGGGGGTCGGCACGAAACGACACGGCATGCGGTTCAACTCGCATCGCCCTGGCCGCGGCCAGGTTCAGTTCCCGACGATCCTCAGAGTTGCGCGCGCCGCCCGCCTCCACGCGGCAGCGTTTGTGGGAAAGCGAAAACTCAACCACCTCGTGCATCGGGACGGCACACGTTTCACCGTGGGCGGTCCGTTTTGCACTCAGGTTAACCGCTATCTGCTGCCTTACCTTTCGCGACCGCGACGCGGCGTGACGTTCGTACACTACGCCGACCCCGATGGCGCGGGGCATCGCGATGGGTGGATGACTTCAGGCTACGAACGGGCGGTGAAGCGAGTCGACCGCTGCCTCAGCCAAGTCATCGAAGCGGTAAGCGCGCCGGGGCGAGAGCGCACTCTCTTTCTTGTGACCTCTGACCACGGGGGGCATGACCGCACGCATGGTTCGGCGCGCACCGAAGACGTACGTATCCCGTGGATCGTATGGGCGCGCGGCACCCTCCCACTCGAAATCCATCGACCGGTTCATACCACCGATACCGCCCCCACAATACTCCGTGCGCTCGGGCTCCCGCTTCCTCACGATGTCGAAGGGCAGATGGTCCCCGAGGCAGTGCTGAAGCGCCTCCCGCGTCAACTCGTGAGCACGCTCCGCCCTCTTTGAGAGAGGTCATTTGCGCAGCTTCGAAACGAGCCGTGGTTGTCTGCGGCACGTTGAGATGGCGGAAGCGCACTGGCGATCGAGCTTCTCACATCTGAAATCAGCCGCTCGGTCCCTTTTGCACGATAGTCTCTGGTGTCGAGCACAGGATGGAACGTCACTGTGACGCGCTTCCCAGGTCGCACGCAGGGACTGCCCGCAGGCTGCACCGCGTACGTACCGTCAAGAGTAACTGGAAGAATCTTGGCCCGCGCGCGAAGCGCAAGCATGAAGCCACCTTTTTTGAACGGCAGGAGTTCTCCGCTCGCGCTTCGCGTGCCCTCCGGAGCGATCCATACATGAATCCCCGTTTCCAGGAGCGCGCGAGCCTGCCGAAGCGCCTGACGAGCTTTTTCGGGATCGGCCCGATCCATCTCGATGAACTCGGAGGCGCGCAATGCAGAACCAAGCAGCGGCACACGAAATAGTTCTTTCTTCGCAACCATGCGCATCACTCCGGGAAACGCATGGAACAACACAAAGATGTCGTAGTTCGATTGGTGGTTGGACATCACCACATACGTGTCGTCCGGTTGAATGTGCTCGCCGCCACGCACATCGAGGTCGATCGCGGCCTCTTCCACTGCGATTTTTGACCACTCTTCGAGACGGCGAGAGCATTTCTCGCGCGTCACCCGACCGAAAAGATCTTCGAGCACCGTGGGGGCGCATACCCGCGCGGTATTCGCCCAGGTGGAGAGGTAAATGCGGAGTCCTTCGCCAATCACGAGGCGGCAGTATGAAGGAAAGCCGCGCAGAGTGCGAGCCGCCACGCACGCCGCGCTACGTTTGACCTAGAAGCGCTAGCAATTGGGCCTCGTCGAGGATCGACAGGCCCAGCTGGGTAGCCTTGGCAAGCTTGCTTCCTGCTTCTTCACCAGCCACGACAAAGTCTGTCTTCTTCGATACCGACCCCGACACCCGGCCTCCTGCTTGTTTGATGAGCGAAGCCGCCTCGGCACGCTTGAGCGTGGGCAACGTACCGGTAAGCACAAAGGTTTTTCCAGCGATGGCCGCCACGTCGCGGGTCTTTGGCTTTTTCGCTGCGAGGGAAACGCCTGCTTCTGAGAGTCGACTGAATACGGTACGCACCGCCTCGGAATTGAGCTCCGAAAAAATCACGTCCGCGGATTTTCGCGCCAGCCCCTCGATCACGCCGCGCTCGCTCGCTTTCTCAGGCGCGACCCGTTCGATGGCGTCGTGCTCACCAGCCGCGTAGCGCCCGGCAAAGGCCAGGAGCTCGTCCGCATGTCCAAAATGGCTTGCCAAATCTTCGGCCATCGTTTCGCCGACGTGTCGAATCGCGAGCCCGAGGAGCACGCGTGCGAGCCCTTTGGTCTTGGAGGCGTTCAACCCGCGCACGACGTTCTCGGCGCTCTTTTGCCCCATCCTCTCGAGTTGTGCGAGCTGGTCCGAAGTTAGGCTGTACAAGTCTGCCGGAGAGCGAACACCCAAACGCTCGATCACTTGTTCGACAAGCACGACCCCCAAACCATCAATATCCATCGCGTGCCGGCTCGCGAAGTGTTTGAGACGCTCACGAATCTGGTCTGGACAGGCGGGGTTGGGGCAAAATACAAAAATATCCTCCTCCAACACTGGGCTCGCGCAGGTGGGGCACTTCGAAGGAGGCACAAACGGGACCGCTCCCGCGGGCCTTCGGTCAGGCAGTACGCCGACGACCTGGGGAATGATTTCGCCAGCCTTTTCGACCCATACCGTGTCCCCTACGCGGACATCTTTGCGTCGCAGCTCCACGAAGTTGTGCAGCGATGCACGGCTCACGGTGGTCCCTGATACGAACACCGGCTGAAGCTCGGCGACCGGCGTCAGCTTCCCCGACTTGCCCACCTGCACCGCGATACGCTCGAGTTTTGTCGCCTTTCGCTCGGGCGGAAACTTGTAGGCGATACCCCAATGCGGGTGATGGCCGGTGCCGCCGAGACGAGAATATACGTCGAGCTCGTCTAGCTTGATCACCATTCCGTCGATGTCGTACACAAGCTGCTCGCGCCTCGCGCCATACCCTTCGCAAAACGCAAGCGCATCGCGAATATCGTCGAAGGTTGAAAACTCAGACAGGTAGACGTCTGCACCTGACTCGCTGAGCCAACGAAGCACCTCAGATTGCCGCTCTGGCACCGTGACGCCTTCGGACCATGCGATCTGGTACAAAAACGATCGAATCCCGACCTCTCGCAGCCCGGTGGGATCTTTGCGCTTGATGAGACCCGCGCACCCATTGCGCGGATTCGCGATGACGCGCTCTCCTCGGGTTTCAAGCTCCCGGTTGTACGCGTCAAACGCTGGACGGGGCCAATATAGTTCCCCTCGGATCTCTACGCGACCTGTCGTGATGCCCGTCGAACGCAAACCCACTGGCACGGCATCAGCCTCGACGACCTGACGAGTGATGACGTCGCCTCGTTTTCCATCGCCTCGAGATACCGCTCGGACCAAATCACCGTGCTCGTACAGGAGCGATACTGAGATGCCGTCGATTTTCGGTTCGACGACAACCGGCAGGACATCGTCTGCGCCACGTTCAAGCTCTTTCTTTCTGCGAACGTGCCACTGCTCAAGTTGTTGGCCGAGCGGAACCGGTGCCCCGTCTTTATCCCTCCGGTTGGGCGTAACCTTCTCGAGCGACAGCATCGGCACGCGGTGTTCGATACTGTCGAAGCCTTCGGTGTGTTCTGCCCCCGGACGCTGGTCCAATCGTTCGTCGCTCGGTATCCCTAGCTCGTCGGCAAGCGCTTGATAGCGATCATAGAGATCGTCAAACGCCGAATCCGAGATCTCAGGGTTTCCCTGACGGTAGGCCCGCTCGTGGTGCTCGAGCTGGGCACGCAACGCGTGCAGCTCCTCATAGGCTTGGATCGACGTCGTGTCCGTTGGCAGGGTCATGGCGATCAGGTACCATCGGAGGATGCGGGAGCGCATCGCTCAGATGGTGGATGAAATTCTTCGTCCTCTGTTGCAAGCGGATGGCGGTGAAATCGAGCTGGTGTCGGTGTCCGAGCAAGAAGTGATGATTGAGCTCGGTGGGGCATCTGCACACTGCGCCGGGCGCGATATGGTGCAAACCAACGTTATCGAGCCAGCGATTCGAGAAGCCGCAGGGGCTGACGTTCGCGTGCTGGTGCGCAAAGCGCCAACCCACCATCCCAAACGCCCCAGCGCTCCAGTGTCGCCGTCGGGCGACGACGATGCCGAGACCGCTTCTTAGCATCCGCTGAGCACCGACGCTGCCGCCAAACATAATTTTGGGCATTTGAGGCAACCCGCCGGCTGCGGGGCCGATAAGTTGGCGATGGCCCAACACTACGATTCCCGAATCATCGGCTTCTGGTTCGCGATCGCGTCCGCCTTCGTTTCGTCTCCTGCGGCAGCCGACAAACTAGCCATTCTGCCTCCCGGGGGCGACGCACCCCGTATTCCACACGCAAGCGCGCTCACCATCGAAGCGGCAACCAAGGCGCTCGAAGCACGAGGCCATTTGGTGGTTACCCCCGAACTCATCCGGGCCAAACTCCCCGACAGAGCGCTGCACGCCTGTCGGAGGGCGCGCTGTGTGCGCCAGCTAATTCGATCTCTAGAGATCGATCAGGTCGTTATTCTGAATATTTGGACGGCACAAGGAAATCGTTCTCCGAGCGTGATGGCATCTGTCGTGGGCCTCCACACCGAAAGCCGAGCACAAATCGACCTTATGGAAAACGCAGGGCTCAAAGCGACGGTGCGCGCGGTGCTCCGTCGTGCCCTGGACGAGCACGCAAGAAACATGCGTGAACCTCAGATCGACGGCCATTCCCACGTGAACGTCGATCTCGCCCGGAACTCAACCCCCCGGAACTCAACCCGCCGGAACTCAATCCCCCGGAACTCAATCCTTGGTCCGCCAGCATCGCCGACTTCGTCTCTCCTCCCCCCTGCTAGATCTTCTGCTTGGAATCACGTACTCGGCAGCACGTTGGCCCTGGTATCGGTCATTCCTTTTGCGTTTTCTCTCCGCGCTGCCGCACGGACCGGCGATTGTGTTTCGGGGTGCGTCGCTGACGAGGAAGCCAGCCGTTTTGAACGCCGTCGTTTTGGTGCTGGCGGGAGCGTCGCACTGATCTCGACACTCGTCCTCGGAGCCGGCGCGGCTTTCTTTTTTGCCCGACGCCCGATACGAATTCCCCCTCCGGAGGTTGAGCGCGCCCTGCTGCGTGAATAGCCCTGCCGCGTGAATAGCCCTGCTGCTAGAAGTCGATTCGTATCGACGCTGGTCCAATAATTGGCGCTGGTCTATTGATTGATGCTGGAGCGGCGGTTGACGAACGAGTGGACGCTCCGCGTGATGACTTTCCCCTCCGAGCCCGACCCAGCACGCCCCAGAGGACCGCAGCGACCGCGGCCGCTGCGCCAACCGCAGCGTAGGCCGCGAATGCTCCATCTCGTAGCTCATCACACTCGGTTCCCGGAACACCCCCATCGCAACCGCGACGAACCAATGCCACCGCGTCGGTCACCAAGAAGCCAGCGCTCACGAGAGACAACGCGATCGGCCCGACCACCCAATGCCGCCGCCACCATGCCGGAGGCGCGCCCGCGCTCGTCTCCGAAGCCACACGTTGCACATCGGCGCGGCGTAGGTTGGCTTCCTCGAGGTTGACCTCCACATCGACCGGCTTTGGGGCCCACACGGGAAGATCCACCTCTCGTCGAAATGATGCGAGACCTTTCGATTCGACAACCACGACATGACGACCCGCCGGAACAGCCCACGTATTCGGAAGGGTGCCGAGCACTCGCCCATCCACTTTCACCTGCGCGCCGAGTGGCTCTCCAGACACCCGAATCCAAGGCCCGGGCCCGAGCCGGAGGAGCTGGCGAGCATCACCGAGTGCGCCTACGAGCAACTGATAGAGCTCCAGATTCGGCGCATCGGCCACACCAGGAAAACGCCCAGACGCATGATAAAGGTCCACCGCAACTCGACGTGCAGTGCTCACTCCGTCTTCCTGCCAAAGCGCGACAACCAGCGCGAAATCGGCGCGAGCCTCCCGGCGAATTTTCTGAACGCATTCTTCCTGGCTGCAGGCATCTTTGGGCCGCTTGATGACTTCAAACCCTTCTCGTTCCAAAACCCCCGCCACCTTCTCGTACATCGCCGGCTCGTTGACGCCTGACGCTTGGCCCTGAAGCGGAAGCAGCACCATGCTATCGGCTCGCGCAGGCGTTGCCGTAAGCGCTCCCCACCCCACAAGCAGCAGACCAGACACCACCGCAGCGAGCCCATGCTTTGACCTTGCGACCGACGTACGCCGTCTTGGTTGATGTTCGCGACCGATTTGTAGCATCAGAAATTCCCCCGTATGCCGATGGTGGCGTGATGAACACTCCAATCGACCATGGCTTCAGCCGTTCTTGTAGCGGAGCGCTTCTTCATCAACGCACGCATCGCATACGTGCACGGCACTGCGAACAACGGCGCCGCGCTCGACAGGAGAAGCGCCGTGTGCACGCGAGTGTCGTAACGGTCCGAATCGGGAACGCTCCCATCTAGATTCCGCACCGCACCAGGTTGATCGTTGCCGTCTAAGATCGCGGTAACGACACCCGCACTGGCGGTCGCAACGCCCAGTCCGCCCATCACCCACGCCCACCACGGAATGCCGGATCGCTCCGGCAAGACGAGGGATAGCCCGGCAGCAGACAACGTGCCTCCGGCGGGAGCCAAACCATAGATCAGACGGCGCGCCTGATTGCGTTCCCCGCGCAGTGACGCGAACCCCACATCGCTGGGCGAGCCTCGCTCGACGGCACGGTTTCGACGAGACCAGCGCCCGAGCAATCCCCACGCGGTCGCCAGCGCACCAACCCCGGCCGCGCCGACGGAGTAAGCCAACGCTCGCTTCACTCGAAGCGGGCGTTGGCCTACTCCATCACGGCGGGATGCGCTGACTTGGGGGGCAGCGCCTGGGGGCGACCATGGCGTAGCCGCGCGCTCTGTGCCGCTCTCCAGCGACAGCGACTTGTTGGCGTGAAGCGCCCGGACCGCACGCATGACCATTTGTCCGGTGGAGGAATCGTCGCGAGACACAGGTAAGGATACCGACGCGGTGACCCGAAGCGGTCGAAGAGAAACGCGATCGAGTCGAATCGTGTCCGAATCTGCGTGCACCAAAATCAGTTCGGTCGCGCCCACCGCCCGCGCTACGCGAGCGCCATCGATCACGCGGAAACGGTCTCTTTCTTGCGCGCTGGGATAGTCCAACCAGATGGAGCGGCCCGTTCGCACCGTGGAATCAAACCGAGCGTCCACCATGAGCGACGCAGAAGATCGACCAATCGTGATCCGATGAATGCGGCCAGGGCGATTCTCTGTGCAATCGACCCGAACCGCGTATTCTCCTGGTCCGAGTTTCACCGTCACGGGGGCAGTGTCGACCCGATGCCCGTTGAGGAACACCTGCCCGGCGCAACCAGGAGAACGACTTTCGATATGAACATCGCTCGCGATTTGCTGACGTTTGGCGTCAACCTCCGCGACCAAGCCAACGACGTCGGGAGGAAACTCGGTGACCCGCACCTTCCCGAGCGGAACGACTTGACGGCACTCTCCCACGAGCTCTCTTGCGCGTTCTCTATCGTTTTGCTGAAGCGCCCCCTGAACCCGATAGAGACAACCGCGAAAGAGTGCATCACCAATCGCTGGATCCCGCTCGAGTCGTTCGCGTACGTTCCGCGCTCGTTCCATCAAGCGGCCTGCGACATCGCGCGCTTTTTTGTATCGCGCGGTTGCCACCATGAGCTGAAGCTCGCGAGCATCGGCGAGCAATCCATCAACGTCGCTGCTTGAGGTTTCGAGCGGCTGCGCGGACACTCGACGAGAGAAGCGCCGAGACGCCTCAGCCGAACGTACAACCTGGACCGATAGACGCGAGAGCGATTGCTCGATCGACAACACGCGAGACCTGGTCGCTTCTCGATACGCGCGGGCTGCTGGGTCGTCTCCCGCAACCACGAGCCACGCTGTTTCCTTCGCCTGCGCGCGAGCCATCGCAACCGTCTGGGTCGCCGCCATCAACATGCACACTGCGAGACGCATGAGCGCGCACCATGCCGTTCGGCAACGGCTCTGGCAAGACACCTTTGCGAGCGATTGGCCTTTCATGGACGACTTATCGGCCCGCGGCCGCGACGGTTGCGAGAAATAGCACCGAGTGGGGGCATCCGTGCGACAAAAACTGTTTCTCACAAATGATTGTCAGATCTAGTTCGCGTCCACGTCCCTAAGCAGTGACAAGCAAAGAAACACGTCGTATTTCCTCAAAAATTTCTTAGAAAATAAGAAAAGACACTGAATCTCATGTGATTCATGCGCTTTTCGGCGGTATTTCTGAAATGTATCCAACTCGTTAATGACGCGAATATATGTCTAACAAATAAGTAAGCATAACCGATGACTGTATCCGTATTTCTGCTTTACAGCGTCAAACTTTTGCGTTTCAGATTTGTTTCGCACGTATGTCGAGGTCGATTTGAAATCAAGGTGGCGTTGTCACCGAATCTACACCGCCCTGTTGTCCATGGGCGCGGCCTTTCCCCAGATCATCGAAGCACAACCGTCCCTCTCAACCTCAACGTCACCCACGGAGGAGGACTCATCTCCAAAGTGGTACGAACAGGTCAAACCGACTTCCGTTCCGTCAACAAAGCGAGCGCCAGCGGGCATACCAGAACCTGAACTCGAACAAACGGCATTCGGATCGGCCGCAACGGAAACCAACGATCTTCTCGAAGATGCGTCAGAGGATGCGCTGCCGCCTCCTCCCGAATGGAAATGGCGCCAAATGCTAATTCCGGTTCGGGTGGCTGGACAAATCTCTGAGTTCGACATCCATCCCACCGATCCTGATCTCATGATCGTCGGAACCCAGGAGGGCACCATCCTGCGCACCGATGACGGAGGAATCACGTGGCGCGAGATCGAGCTCGATCCCTACGTGATCGAAAAACGAATCACTATTCCCCGACCTCCTGGGTTGCCGGATCTGGGAGAGGTCTTGCCTCCGGGCCTGCAGATGTACCAAGACCCACCGTTCGCACCTGAGCCGGTGCAGCGTGTTTCGGCGCCCTTTCGTACGCTATTTTTCTCCTTCGGACCCGAGTTCATGTCGGTCCGTGCAGCCAACAACTCGGCCATCGGGTTCAAAGAAACGATTCTCCGAGACGCGCTCAGCCTGCAGCCGGCTCGACCTGTGCGACGGGTCGTGTTTTGTCCAGGAGGCGACTTCGAAGTGCTCGTGGCCACCGACGACGAACTGCTCGGCTCTACCGATCGCGGAATGACTTTCGTGCGGCTCCTTCGTATTCCAGGACAAGTGCGTATGTACCACGTGATTTGTTCGGAAAGGAACCCCAAGTATATCTACGTGACCACAACGTTTGGTCCTTTTCTTTCCCGCGACGGCGGCATCACATTCGATCAGGATCTGAGTGGTTGGCCAGGTCGACTTTCGAACGGTGCTGCGTTTGATCCGAATAACGATGGCCCTGTGTTCGTCGCGACCGACCATCTTCTGTTTCGAGGCAATCCACTCACCGGCAGGGGCCTCGAAATGTGTTACCCGGACTTCAACAACGCTTCGACCGCGCCGTGGACGCAAGTGAACTGGGTAGAAATCAGCGATGGGCAGCTGTGGCTTGCCACCGACGACGGCGTCCGCCGCTCGAAGGACGGAGGCACAAGCTGGGAAAACGTGGGCGTTGATATTTTCAGCCGACACACCATTCGGCAGGTTGCTATCGGCCAAAACGAATCCGGCGGCAAGCGCATCGTGGTCGCGGCGCGCAACAGCAAGCCTTTTGCGCTTTCGACCACCTACATCCCGATGGCCGAAAGCCCTATGGTCGCCAGCATGGACATGAGCAACATGGTGAAAAAGCTCATCAAACCCACCACGCTAGTTTACTCATCGGACGACAACGGCGAAACCTGGGAACCGTTCTTTGTGGGCATGACACGCCGACTGATTTCGCGCATCAAAGCCACGCGGCCTGAATCGGGACAACCGCCGAAATGGTGGATCTTGGATGGCGGCGCCATTTGGACAACCGCTCCTCTCCCCGCGCAGGATGCAGAACTCGACCGCGACAGCCAACGGTGGGCGCGCATCCGCATGCGCGACAACCCACCTCTTCGCAACGTAGTGGAGCGATTGCTTTATGAAAACGACCTCCACGACGCATTCTTGCAAAAGGATTGGAAGCTTCAGTACCGCAGCTATCGTCTCCCTTCCATTCAATTTCGATTCAATATGCGAACGCCGGGTGTACAACGGAATGAAGATATCGCGATCTTTGCGCCCGCCAATATCTTAGAAAACGACCGACGTACGGCCTACTCGGCGTCGCTCTATCTGTGGTGGGATCTTCCCAACACGCTCAACGTGCGTGACATGCCGGGACGAGTTGACGTTGCGCACAAAAGCGCACGTGGACAGCTGTTCGAACTCAAGCGCATCATCATTCTCATGGTCGAAGACTTGTGGCACGAACGCCTGATGCACCTGCAAACCCTGGCTCGGGGACTCTCTGATCGCCTCAAAACCGAAATTCTCCGCGAACGCATTGTCGCTCTAGAAGCGATTTTGGAAACCTGGCTGCGCCAGCCGCTTAGCCCCGATATCAAACCCGTCGGAGAAGAGGAATGGGCATGGCAATAGCGAACGCCAGGTCGACGAAACCTTGATTCGCGCTTAAGTCTCGCGACATGAACCTCGGGCTCCTTCTGGTCGCGGCGGTGCTGGCCATCGTGTTTGGAACCACACGATTGCGCATGCACCCGTTTCTTGTGCTTTTGGCCGTCGGATATTCATTCGGTCTTTCCGCAGGACTTTCTGTCCCGCAAGTCCTCGCCTCCATCAAGGACGGTTTCGGCGGCACGCTCGGCCATATCGGAATCGTCATCGCGGCAGGCTCAGTCATTGGGTTTGTCCTCGAGCAAAGCGGCGGAGCATGGGTCATGGCCAAATCCGTCATCCGCGTGCTGGGGACCAAACGCGCAACGCTGTCGATGAGCATCACTGGGGCATTGGTATCCATTCCCGTATTTTGTGATTCCGGATTCGTCGTGCTGTCGTCGCTCGCTCGGTCGCTCGCCCAAACGACGAAACAACCATTCGCGCCATTCGCCATCGCGCTAAGCCTCGGCCTCTATACCACCCATGTGTTCGTTCCACCGACGCCCGGTCCCATGGCCGCGGCGGGAGCACTTCACGCCGACGTGACCACGGTGATGGCGCTTGGACTTGCCGCAACGGTACCAGTGCTGATTTCGACCTACTTCTTCGCACAGTGGATGGGCCGCCGTGTGGCCATGACGTCACGCAACACCGAAGAGATGAAAGAAGATGGAATTCCGCAACAACGCAGCGATATTTCATTTCCCGATGACACACAGAAACCGTCCGTATGGGTATCGTTTGCCCCCATCGTCGTTCCTCTCGTACTGATCGGGATGAATTCCCTGGCGAATCTCCCTCGGCAGCCGCTAGGCGATGGAAGTCTCGCGAACGGCTTTACTTTTTTGGGCAACCCTTCGGTCGCCTTGCTCGTGGGTGTCGCGATCGTGCTTTGGGGCACACGAGCCTACGGAACGAAAGCCCAAGCGTCATGGATTGCGTCCGGGCTCTCCGGCGCAGGTTCGATACTGCTCACTACAGGCGCCGGTGGCGCATTCGGCGCTGTGCTCAAAGCGACCTCAATCGGAGACTCCCTCGGCGATTTGCTGATCGGTGATTCGCCGGGCACTTCCCCTGTAGATGCTTCGCACCTGGGTCTCCTGATTCCTTTCGTGCTCGCGGCGGCGCTCAAGACGGCGCAAGGTTCGTCGACTGTCGCCATCATCACCAGCGCGTCAATTGTCGCTCCGCTCTCCGCCACACTGGGACTGTCATCCGGTTTCGGTCCCGCCCTCACAACACTGGCCATCGGAGCTGGCGCAATGACCGTGAGCCACGCGAACGACAGCTACTTTTGGGTGGTAAGTCAGTTTTCAAAGATGAGCGTATCGGAAGCCTATCGACTGCATACTACCGGCACGGCGGTAGCGGGAGTTACGGGTATCGCTTGTGTCTATGTGCTCAGCCTCATCTTCTTATGATTGGGTTTACTTATGATTGGGTTCGACCATTGGCGACGATCGATATGGCCTACTCAGGCAGTCGCGTTCGTAACGCAGAGAGGGTTTCCACCTGGTTCACCTCGATGTCTTCTCGATAGCCTCGAACGCGCGCAAAACGGAGCGCAACGCCACCGGGATAGCGCGGGCTTTTTTGCACGCCATCAAATGCTATCTCTACCACCAGTTCCGGACGAACATGAACCACGTGCCCTTCGGTATGCACGCTTCGTTTGAGCAGCTGATCCGTCTGCCATTGCAGGAGTTCATCGGACAAGCCTTTGAACGTCTTGCCCACGATCGCGAAACGATCTCCGTCTCGCGCGCCTAAATGCAAATTGCTGAGGCGTCCTTTGCGTCGACCGCTGCCCCATTCCGCGGCGAGCACCACCAGCTCAATGGTATGCACTGGCTTCCATTTCCGCCATGCGCCGCCGCGATTCCCGAGCTCATAGCTCGAAGAAAGGCTCTTCAGCATCACCCCTTCATGGCCGCGCGCGGTGACTTCATCGAAAAATGCCTGCGCTTCTTCCACACTGCGCACCACCGTGCTCTCCACCATGAGCTCCTCGGGTACAACCCGGGTGAGCAAATCGATTCGGTGCTCCAAAGGCAAGTCAATCGCATCCACCACCTCATCGGCACCCGCCTGCAGCACGTCAAAAAACCGAATGGTGGTGGGCTGCTCGTTGGCCGCCTGTACCACCTGTTGTCGCCGTCCGACGCGACGCATCGTGGTTTGAAAAGGAAGCGGGCGACCGCGATCGTCGAGCGACAGCGCTTCGCCATCGAGAACCGCCGACGACACTTCGAGGCGAGCGATGGCGTCGACTACGTCGGGCAAAGACGCCGTCATGTCGCGTCCAGAACGACTAAAGAGCCACACTCGCCCCTTCTCTTTGTGTGCTTGAATACGCACACCATCGAGTTTCGCTTCAGCCCGCCACGCGCTTTCTTCCTCGAATAGGGCACGAAGTTCAGAAGCTGGCTGCGCCAACATGGGTCGGAGCGCACGTCCCACGCGAATCGTAAACGCTTCCAAGGCACTTGCCCCTTCCCTAAAGGCAGCGTCGGCAACCGCCGAGAGATCGCCACTAAGCATCCATGCGCGCCGCACCTTCTGAATCGAGACACCGGTCGCGTGCGCGACCGCGTCGACCATGATTCCGTCCAGCGCTCCCTGGCGAAGTTCTCCCACCAAAAGACGAGATAAAAAAAATTGCTCGCGTTTCGTGGCTCGACCGAAGAGCTCTTCGAGGCGTCGCCGTCGCTGAGCCGCCGACCCCTTCCCGGTTATCGCGGTCAGCCGCTGAAGAGTACTATCAACATCCGAAAGCGTCAGCGTGGCTTCCTCTGCCGCAGCAATATCCATCTCCTGCAAGAGTCTGAAGCCAATGCCAACCTTACCCTGCGGAAGTGTTCCCGTGAGATAGTGAAGGATTAGAGGTCGCTCATCTCGTGAACACGTGTCGAGCAACTCCGCGAGCGCGCCTACTTTCTTCTTCTTGGAACGTGTGCGCGCCAGATCTTCAGAGCACACGGCCAAAGCTTCAAACGTAATCACTCGGGCGGCTTACTCGAAGCTTGCACTGTGCACCAGCCGCACAACCAGTCACGCCGACCGAGTTGCCCTGCCCAAACGCGCGCGCGCGTGCGCGGGGACAGCGTGCGCGCGCGCCGCACGAACGAAAGCAACCGTCTAAGACGGATACTTTTGCCTTTTTTGCCGGTACGCGCGTTGCAGTGTGGGCTCGCGGCGTCGACTTTCGCCGTAGTCGATCCGCCGCAAACCCCGAATCCAAAGGAAATGGCTATGCTACGCAAATCGACAACGCCAAGCCCGATCAGACAATGCCGCTCACTCACACTCATCGCACTTCATTGCTCGTGGCTCGCTGCTTGCGTCAATGATGTCGGCTCAGGTCGTGATCTTGAAGGTCAGAGCTCTGAAACCGATTCTACTGACTCCACGTTGGTCGCCAGCGACCCCTCATCTTCTACCGTCGCCCCCTCCGCACATCCATCCTCAGCAAACGCATCCTCAGCAAACGCGTCCTCACCGAACACGTCATCCGCAACCCACCTTGCCTCAAGCACCGCTCCTCCGACGACGCATATCGTCGACCCGACACCAGTTCCCGCAAATCAGTACCTGGGCATGGTGCAAGTACGATCTCGAAGTGGCGGGTTGTGTTCGGGTATGTTGATCGCCAACGATCGCGTCATCACCGCTGCACATTGTGTATGCACAGAAAACTATGTGGGGGGCAACGTATGCACCACATCCACCACCGTGACATTCAGACGCAACCCGGCCACTGGACGCCGACCCGCACCCATGTCCGGGTCGGTTACTTGGCATCCCGACTACAACCCATCGTGGGTTGACCGCGAAATCGAAAACGACCTCGCGATCATCGATCTCGACGGCACCGCCCCCTCGTACGCCGCCCCCTTCGACGTAAGCTCATCGCAAGTTCCAAGTCGTTCGACGGTTACCATCGTCGGTTTTGGCAGAACCGGCAACGGATGCGACATGTCCGCGGGCACACTCAACTCAGATGTGGTGCGCATTAGCCAGTTCGTAGATGGAGTAAAAATCATGCAATTCAATGACCCCGTGTTCTGCCCCGGAGACTCCGGCGGCGCGATCTTTTACCGAGGCAAACTGGTGGGCGTTCACTCTGGTCGATTTCCCACCATTCGTCACGGTTGGGTATCCAAGTCGATCGCCCTCAAGCCGTATTTTAGCTGGGTCAAAAACCTCACGTGCAGCTCCGACCTATGGAACCGATGCAGCCGCAAAGGCCCGATCTGCACCTGTGGCGCAGGAATTGGCGACTGCGATGATAACGCCGACTGCAAGGCACCGAACGTATGTCGTCAAAATGTCGGCGCAACGTTCGGCTACAGCTCGAGCGTCGATGTCTGCGCGCCAAACGGCCCTCTCGAGGGCACATGCAGCTGCCGTAATAGCGGTTTCGCGAACGTTTGCACTCCCGCCATCAACAATTGCAGCGCGAGTTTCTCGCCCGTCTGCTCCCCTCGAATGGGGTCTGGCGGAACTGGCTGTGGCGGCTGTTCGTGTCAGTAGCGTAACGTTCTGCGGCGCCGATCCGTACATCGGCGCCGCGGAACACCTCATGCGCTAACTCCAACCAAATGCTCCATTGCTCAAACTCAGATTGTAGGCGATGTGCACGACCACCGGAACAAGCGTGGAACCTGTTCGTGCACGCAACAGCGTGAGCATCACTCCGGTAATCGTAATGGCTACAAACGCTCCCCAGTTACCCCACACCTGATGCGCATGAAACACAACGAAGAGGGAAGAGCTCAACAAAAAAGCCACCACTTTGCTCCGCTGTTCTAGAGCGCCATACACCAGTCCACGAAAAAACAACTCTTCACCCACTGGCAGCAACGCTCCCAACGCAGCAAAAGAAAGTGTCCCGCTCGGCCAAGCCACAAACGATTGAATCGGAGCGTCTGCGGTCGCGGGTATCAAGTTGAGGGCCACGCGGGCGACCTGCGACAACACGAACCCTGTAGTGATCGACAACGGCAACATCCACAGCGCACTTCGCAACCACCTTTGCCGAGGCAAAGCGAGTGCGAGCATCGAACGGACACCTCCGCCGCTTGTCCGCCGAACAATCCACGCGGCACACACAAACGCCGCGCCTCCTTCCACCAACATGAGCGCGACACCCTTGATAAACCCCGCGGTTGGACCGTGAAAAGGAGCGAAACGACTCGCCAGCCAAGCGATGCCCAACGTTACCACCGCCATCAGCAGCGCGCCGTATGCCGGATTTGCGCGCCCTGGTCGATCGGATGTGGTGTGGACGCCAACCCGATAGAGAGCAAATACGCCGAGCAATACGCCCAGCGCAACCAACCATACCGGCACCTGGTCACGCCACGTCAAAAGCCTTCGCGCCAGAACGCGCGGCGTCCACGCGACTCTCATCAGTGCAAGAGGCGGCCGCTTCGACGCCCACACGGCTTCAATGGCATATGCTCCATCGGCGGGAATAACTCCACCCCCGAGCGGCAAGCACGCTCGATCGCCTCGGCGCTTGACCGCCATCAAATGAGCCTGGTCGAGAGGCACCCGAACCATGAGTTCACGCGTTTTTGGTCGCCACACCATGAACTGCAGCGCGTTCTCCCAGCGCTTCGGTTCAAGCGCATCGCTCGCGCATACCTCAAAAAACGCGGACTCGCCGCGCCGTAGCCGAACGCTCCCAACGCGTGCACTGATCCGCGTCGCATGAGGGTCGCCCAAGCGCGACAGCAGACTACGCGACGGACCTTCCCACTCGAGCTCGGAGCGCTCTCTCCGCAAGATCGACGATCCGCTCCACACGCTGCCTGCGAGCACACACACAGCAGCGAACGAGGCCAGCAACCTTGAAAACACTCATCTACTATAGTCGATCACTGGTTGTAGCACGCAGACCAAAACTCCACTGCTCTATGAGACGCGACTTGCGCGGCAATCACCCCTTTGATCTCTGCGATAGAACGACAGTGAGTATGGTCGATCGAAATCTCGCAGCTGTTCATCGAAGGCTGCTACCAAACAACAGCACTAAATTTCCTGGGCTTGAAAGCTCCACCACGGGTTCCGTTTCGACTTCGCCAGCGGTGCCTCGAAACACATGCACCAAACCTTCCCCGTGCCTGGGTTCACCCACCGCGATGTCGAACACACCATCTCCTTGAGCGTCCAGAGCAGACGAAACGGAAAACCCAAACTCCGAATCGTTGTCGACATCCGGATCAGGAAGAGACATCGCGACTGAGCCCTGAAGTCCATCTTTGGAACCAGGAAAGACGTACGCCGCTCCCGCACGCTCAAGTAGCTCGTCGCGATGCATCCCGTTCGTCGCGTATGCGCCAACCACCACATCCAGAAAACCATCTCCATGTACATCTTGACCACCCGACAATGCCGAACCGAAACGAGCGCCAAGCTCTCCCAGTGGATGCTCTAGCCGAACGTCTGGCATCTCAGAAACCGGCAGACCGCTAGACTCTCCCGAACGTCGCCCCGAGTATGCAAAGACGACCCCAGTCGAACTCCGCGAATTCAACTCATCGGGCGCTCCGACGAGAAGGTCGCCGAGGCCATCGCCGTTGAGATCTCCGCCTCCGGCCACAACACCGAACATCGCCAAGTTGGATGGGTCAGGATTAGTAAGCGTCGCGCTTGGATCTGTCGCCGGCCCATCCGTGCTCCCCAAATAGAGATACGCTCGCCCTTCTCGACGAGAAGTATCCGTCAACTTCACTGCTCCGACCGCGATATCGGCAAACCCATCGCCATTGATGTCCCCCGCACCCGCGATGTGCCCAAACCCGGCGCCTACTCGATTCTCAGGGCTGTCGAACGTGATGTTCGGAGCTGCGCCGAGTCCGCTCGGCGAACCGAAATACACAAACGCATTTCCTTCTTCTTGAGCACCCTCATCGAACTTCGGAGCGCTCACCAATACGTCGGCGTAGCCATCGCCGTTGACATCGCCCGCATGTGCGACGGTACCAAACTCGCTTCCCGTTTGGCCGGCTGGATTCGTCAGCGTTTGCGAAGGCTGTTCGGAGATGCCTGATGCTGAGCCCCAAAACACAAAAACCGCGCCTTCATCGACCGATTGGCCGTCTTGGTGTGGCGCGCCTACAATCGCATCTGCGTAGCCATCACCATTGATGTCTCCTGCCTCCGACACCGAAGCCCCGAACATCGCACCTTCTTGTAGAGTGGGGTTGTCAACTGTTTGCGACGGCTCTTCTGGCACCCCAACCCGCCGGCTGCCGTAGTAGAGTACAGCGCGCCCTCCTTGGGGAATGAAACCCGCGTCGTAGGGTTCTGGCGCGCCAACCATCAAGTCCCCGAAACCATCTCCGTTGTAGTCGTTATTCAAACGACCCACGTCGAGATACCGAACCCTGCTCCATGCTGAACAATCATCTTCCGCCACGCAGACGCGCACCCGCCAAAAGTATCGCGAACCGACGGGCGCAGAAGTCGAAACCGGGAGATCCGAATCAGACACAAACGCCACTACGTCGTCAGGAACACCGCGCTCGCTCGCTTCGGCAAACGAATCCATCACCTGCGTATCGAGCTCCGGGCTTTCAAACGCACATTCGGCAAAGCTTTCGAGCTCACACGAGTCGTCAGCTTGAAGCTGGTAGAACGCGGCGTCGGCCATACGCTCCCACATAAACTTCGGTCGCATCGGATTCGTACCCGGCGCACCGTTTCCTGTTGCATGCACACTCCCGGTCGCAAACCCGTTCCACGGATAGCGAAGAAGGACTTGGTTCATTGCGGTGTCTTCCTCGGCAACGCATTGTCCTTCCTGTTCCACGAAGCCGTCCGCGCACTCGCACGTTCCATCCACCAACGTGCGACTCTCAGGACAGCTCGCTCCTCCTCCGCAGCCTCCAACCAGTCCCCACACCCAGCACAGCAACCCGCCAAACATCAGCCTTCTCGCGCTATCCATATCTACCTCCACGGGCCACAAGACGAGACCAAACACCCAGGACACCCCAAAAGGTGACCGACTAGACAGTGCTTTCCTTATCGACGTATGTCGACGCAAGTTGCGAAAAAGATCCGAACTTCGCGCTCCGGCGTGACTGCCGTCGGCACCACCCAGAGACAGTTCCAACTATTTCCAAGATTCCCGGGTTTGTGTGTGGCCCACGAGAGCGTTCGTACACCGACGATCTCACGCTACGACCCAAGGCTTGCGCCTTGCTTACCCCAGTGTTGCGGAGCTCCCGCACGGAATCGATATCGACCCCATCGAGCGCACCAGCGAAGTTGCGAAAAAGAACTACGGACCGCGAGCGATGCACGTCGCCGGGTCGCTGCACACCACGGCTGATGACGGTTTCGTGGATCGCTGCCTGTCCACAATATTCACCGTGTCCACGTCGTAGGTGTACGTCTCCGTGCTGACCTGGATCTTGTGTTGCGGTTCGTTCGGCATCGGTGGGGCTAGTTCGAGGTTTGTTGCTACGGACTCGGTCGAACGAACGCGACCTTTTTCGTCAAAGCGCACGGTCTTTTCAATATCCACGACCCCATCGCTATTTCGGTCGATGGCTAGGGTTGCTACCTGGCCTTCGTAGGAGATGGTGAACGAGCCATGGCCCATGGCGCTCACCGGGGGAGAACGGCGCAACTTGCTCAACCCACGTGTCAGTCGCCCGTTCGCGTCGTACGTATAGTCGGTCTGAAAATCATCGGTGACGACTGACGAAAGCCGCCGCGGGCCATCTGGCCCATTCTCATACACGAGCTTGGTTTCACGCGCCCAGGCGCCTGACGTACATGCACCGGGCACACCGCGCACAGTCACCACGAGCGGGATGTTCTTTCGGTCGAATCGAATCTCGTCGCACGACTTTTGCTCGGCGCCGTTGACCTTAGTCGTCCATTCGTGCCAACGCCTGGTGAGGGTTTGCTCCGGTGTCCCAGGGCCCGAGTACTCAAACTCGGCGTTCGCCGTCCCCATCGCGACGCCGATTGCGTTCTGGTTTTGTCTCTCGAATCGACCTTCTCCATCGTAGAAAAACTGCACGTTCCAACCACGGAAACTCGACTCCACCCCCACCGTCGTGTGGCTCTTCAGCACCGCGCGAACAAGCTGGCTTTCTTGAATCTCGGCGTCGTACTCAGCCCTCAAAGAAAGACAGCGCGTGTTTCCAAACGTTCTCTGCGACTTGATATGGGAGCCATATCGAACGGTGGATTGCTTGAATACACACTCGTCCGCAGCGCCATCAATACCTCGGTAGCGAATGTAATCTTTCGATTCGTCGGGATCGGGAACTCCCGAAGCGACCAGCGACAAGTGCCACGAAAAAAAACTGCGAGGGTCAACGTGCTGGTTGACGTTTGCCACCGTAGGAGTGCCCGGGGCTCCCGTAAGCTCTCCAAAAAAACTGCGCCCGACCCCGGAGGCGGATTTGACGACACCTGGTTCGGTAGAGTCGACTGCGGGTACGCATGCGCCACTTGTTGCAGCCGCCACCCACACACCAACGGATATCAACGTTCGTAACCTACGGCCGGCGCTCTCTCGGATCGGGGTCAAGCGCCCTGTACGACGATACATCTCGGTCTTTGCTCTTTCTGCGGCGAGCCCCTAATCCGGTGTGGTTCCAGGGTGGGCTCACAGGCATGTTCCTGCGAAGGATAGGCCCTAGCAGAGTTGTGGATTGAGCGCACGACGACGCACGCTCAACCCATAACGAGTTCGCACTCGGCTAAACGGCATAAGACATTCCGAGCTCGCGCGAACTAACCGCACGATCGAACTACGGCACGATCGCGAACTACGGCACGATCGCGAACTACGGCACGATCGGCAGTTCGCAATCTCCCGGACAAATATCCAGATTTTCGTCGGCCTGGCATATCGCGTCGCCGCAGTTGGGCGTGCAGTCATTCGGACAGGACACGCTGTCCTCGCCTTGGCTCGGAATGCATACGTCGTCGCCGCAGGTCGGCTCCGGCAACGGTGGAGAGTTCGGCCAGATTGCGGCGTCGCCGCTGTCTCCCACGCCGTAGGGCAGCCAAATGTTCATCACCAGGGAGCTCCGGTCGAAGACTGGCGTCATCCCCAAGTCGCTCGCCAGGCTGCCGCTGAGCGTGGGGTCGCCCGCAATCGAGGTGAGCGCGCCCACATCGGGAGCGGTTGGCGACGGGGGGTCCACCCGGCTAATGAAGTACACGATTTGAAACTTGTGCTCGAGCAGGTTTTGTACGAAGTGAACCTCGGCGTAACCACGTGATTCCGCCTCAGCAAGAATCCCGCCAATCCGCGCGATGATCTGTGCGGCGAGCCCTAGCTCACCAAAGATAGAGGTTTGTTCGGTGTCGAAACGCTCGGTACGCATCGCCGTGTGACCTGCGAGCGGCTCAAAACGCTGCGCGCGAAGCACCGTCCAATCACGACATTCCGGGTCTACAAACTCTGGTCGATCAAAAAACTGAACGCCGGCTGGATAGAAGAACTGGTTCTTGATGAAGTTTTCGTATTGAGCAGCCTGAATACGACCTTCGAAAAGGTATCGACCACCGATAAACGCAGTCGTTTCTGAAGCCGAGAGAAACGGAATATGTTTTTGCAACATGCCGGGGTCGTTCGGCAGCGTGAATTCGTTGATGTATCGCTGCAAGAAGATCCGATCACGCTCGATGAAGCCTCCCGCCGGCCCCGTGGTCTGGGTGAAATCGAGCAAGAAATCGCACGAAAATGAACCGAACGCGCGAATCCGCGTTCCCCCCACGCCCGACAGCGACGCCCGGCTCGCCATGACTTGAATGTCATCTTGAGCGCTTTCTAACGCCTTCTCATCGGTCGATTCTGGTGGGTTCGTAGAGCACGCCGCTACAAGCAACGCGAGCACGCACCACCGCTGACTCTTACTTTGATTCATCGTTCACCTCCTCACGCAACAAACAATGTTTGCGCGAGGGCCGAACTTCGCCGACCACCAACTAAAGATCAACCTTGAGAATGACAAGTTGCAAAAAAGATCAAAAGCCAGGAACGACTTTACAATCGCGTTCCGGTCGTGAGAGGGTGGCTCCCCGTTTTTGAAACAGTTCTATGGAACGATTCAGACTAGGAGATCGCAGCATGAGCATTGATCGACGATTCAGCGCCTCACCTTCGAACCTTCGCGCGTATCAAGTAGGCACCTCGTGCCTCGCGCTGTTCACCGCTTTGCTGCTCGCTTGCCAGGGCGGCCCGGTAGTGCCTGACGAGTCTATCGACTCGACGGAATCCATCGCTGGCGCGGAGGCCTCCCTTCGCGCCGGGCCGACGGTGCCAAGGCGATGTCGGACATTTTATCAAGCCTATTTCGACCGCGCCGGCGAACCCAAAACCTACCACTTTCGTGCGTTCGTTCCGTTTATCGGAGCAGCCTATCCGGTCGACGGAGAACCGATCGGAATCGTCGTGACGGTCAACGACCAAGCCACGCTTACCCCCCAAAGCTGGGATTGCGGCGAAGACTCGTTCACGGCCACCCTTCGCGCTCAAGGCACCGTAGTGAACCCAGCGACCGGCGCCATCACCGAAATCGACGCCATACAGTTCGATAGCTATAGCCTCGCGCCACCGCAGATCCTCAACATTTCCTATGGCATTGACGACGACACCGCAGTGCAGGGCTTTTCGTTCGCCTACGCCAACCAGCCGTTCGAACGAACCGCCACCGCAACCACGTTCGCGCCCGCCCCGGGACAATGCGCCAACCCGAACAGTCAAATCTGCCAGCTGCACGTCGTCGAACGCACCCTACAGCGTCGCAACCGCGCGCCATCTTCGAGACGGTTTCCCAGAGTTGAGTTCGGCAGCTGCAACACAACCGCGCGCGTGGGCTACGATGCGTCGGGGCAAATCGTCGAGCGCGAGGCCATCACCGACAACGTGATGACCTTCTACACCTCGCCCACAGTGTTCGCCGATGAAATCGAAAATGGCTGCAACTGAGGTCTGACTAAGGTCGATCGTCGACGATAGGGTCTATCGCCGACGATCGGGATTCAGCGCTACCGATCCGCTGAGCATTCGGGCAGCGGGTCGGGCGCCGACTCGTAACCGCGATAGAGAAATCCGAACGAAGACATCTGCGTCCGCTCTTCGCCGCTACGGGTTTCTTTGATCCAAGTTTCGATGCAGCTATTGAAACAGCGCTCCGTCACGCCCGCGAGGCTCACCGAGGATTCGGTATTCACAAACGCGGGATCGTTCTTGGGTGCGCCCGTACTAAAGAGGAACGCGCCTACGAGCTCGGTGTAACCGCCGCCGCGAGTGTCGATGATGGTGCCGGCTCGCTCGGTTTTCATGCCGAGGACCCAAAGCCGACCGCCGTCGTTGACCACTTTCGCCGCATCGTCGGTTTCTTGGGTGTCGGTCTCTTGGTTGAGCTGCCGGGCCCACACGTTTTGGTCCTTGAACACATAGGGGCCGCCCACCACGTCGTTGAGATAGAGGTCGCCAGTGCCGGTGTTGGAATATTTCCCGCCCGTCACATTCTTAATCGCCCACGCGCGCGACGACCCGTGCACGAACTTCAGGCCGCCCGCTGCAGTGTCTGTGAAGCGCTCCATCACGACCACGGGATGCGTCCCATCTTTGAGCTCGATGGTGCCACCGCCTGCGACGCGCGCCTCGGTCCCGATCAGGCGGTAGACGTCGCCCCGAAGCTCGACCGTGCCCTCGACGGTCCAGGTGCCGTTGGGCAAGTAGACGGTGGTCGCGCCCGAATCGATGGCGGCTTGAATCGCTTCGGTGTCGTCCATGTCGTCATCAGCCACGCCGCCGAATGACGCCGGGTTGGCCCAGGTCTCCGGGTCGTCCCAAGGCACCGTGGGCACTTCTCGAATGGTGAGCCTTAGGCTTTCCTCAGGGCTTTCAAACAGCGTTCGCTGCGGCTCGCTGTTGTCGATCCATTCTGCGACATCGGGCCCATCCGCGCCTTCGATATTGCCGCGACCTTTGTTGTCATGGTCGATCGCTTTCTGATAGCCCGGCGCGCTCAAGTCTCGCACATACAGAGAGCGCTGATTCCAGATCGCCGGCACCATCGAAGCATCACCCGTACCGCGCAGCTCGGCATCGATGAGCACAAACGTGCCTGGCGTGTCTTTCTCGTTGTAAATCGCGGTGACCGAGTTGTTGCTGATCAAGCCACGCACCATCGGCGACTGGCCCACGTTGTGAAAGCCGAACACGTTCTGGTCCGAAAGCTCGATGTGCTCGAGCGTGACGCTGGCGGTTTGAAACTGGGTGAAAATGCCTACGTCGTAGCCTCGCACCGACACATCTTGGATCAAGAGCGGGCCAATCTCGTCGGTGTAGCCCATGTCGAGCCCAATACGGCCCGCTCGATCTTCCGAAACGATGCTTACGCGCATCATCGCGCCCTGATTGTTGGCGATGAACCGAGCTCCGATCGCGCCCGGGTTGTTGCTTCCGGTGTTGATGGTGAGGTTTCGTATCGCGTTCCGAAAACGCTGGGCCGGGCGAGTCCCGGTGAATATCACCGCGCGCGGGTTCGCGGCGTCCGAGAAGTTCGGGTGCCCATCGGGAACCCTGATGACCACGCCAGAGCGGCTCTGCCCCTGCAAGATGGTGCGCTTAAAATCTGTCGCCCCTGGCCTTCCCGCCGGCCAGCGCAGCGTATCGGTCACCTGATATTCGCCGTTGGGCAGGTAAATGATTCGATTTCCGTTCGGGAACTGATCGAGCGCCATCTGAATCGCGGCCGTCGAATCGTTCGCTCCCGTCGGGTCGGCGTTGTAAGGCGCTTGGGTGACATCGAGCACGCCGCTGTCGTCCGGAAAACGTACGTCATCAAACGTTTCTCCGGCGGAGTCGCACGCATCGGTCATCAAACCCGAGCCGGACATTCCTGAACCTCCATCGCTCGCGCTCCCGCCGTTGTCGCTCCCGTCTTGGTTGGCGCCCGCGGCGGCATCGCTATCGCCGCAGCCCATCAGCCCGCCGCTGCTTGCTATCCCGAGCAGCAACGCAGCCAGCCAGGCAATCGGTGGCAGAGCATACGGCGGTCCCCGTCGCCTCCCAACCGGCGGCATGGGAGAGTCCGACAACACAGAGCTGAACAAATAACTTTCCGTGCCGCGGCCTGCATCAAGACCGCGGCGCGTTTCCGAGAATGGGGGCATCACTTCACACTCCAGGCGCGCGTGCGACGAATCGCACATACACCCACGTCAGCCTCCATCAAAAGTGTGGCACGATTCGCCTTATCAGCAAGCGACCTGATTCGCCCACGTGCGCGACAACACACTGTGAGCAAAACCACATCATCGAACGCAACACTACTTACGCACGCGTTTCAGAAGGTCCGGCGTGGGACCTGGCGGCCACGTGTACATGAGCTGGTACCCAAACTGCTGGTAGCCCAACTGTGGATTGCTTGGTTCGACAATGGTGACGCTAGCGTGATGGTAGTACACCGCCACGGGTGGCTCCGCGCCCGAACAACGCGCAGGATCCAGCGCCGAACTCAACGTATGAGGCGAATCTAGGTTGATGGATTGCGTAATCGTCGTTGAAAATTTGCACTCGAATGTGCCCTCCCATTGCGTGTCCATGACTTGAATCACATCATCGCGAAGAATCTTGTTGAACGAGTTAAGCTCGACCGCGCGATGAACGGCCTTGAGCGCGCCGAAGATCGGGGTGTTCGAATGCTTCGAGACCAATTGAAGATACAGGTCGTACCAGCACGCGCTGAGCGCGAGAATAGCCGCCGCCATGTAGCCGGCCTCGTTGGGACTCAGCACGTACGCGGCGACTTTGTTCACTTCAATCACAGCCGGAGAACTCAGGGGTTTGTATGAACCAAACACCTGCACCATGCCGCACTCTCGGTTCCCGCGACGGTCCTTCGAGCGACGGAGATTTTCTTGCTGTAGCTTCTCTGCTGCTTCGTAGGTAGTTTTTCGAACAAGCTCGGATAGCTCGGCGTCGACGCTACTGGATTCAGACCCCGAACCAGAAAAAACGCCCGTTGCGATCGCCGTCAAAATGTTCCGAAACCAAGCCGCGATATCAACCTTGGTTTCCGTTTCGCTCGGCAGATCAATAAGAAACTTCTGAGATTCTTCGCCTCGAGATGCGTCGCCGCCTGGAGAAACCTCCGCCGCACAGCCCCACAAGGCGACCGCGACAACCATCGCGCCTGCGCAACTCCGCCCAAACATATTCGCCAACCCCAGCTCCGATACAACTCTGACACAACAATGACACATCGCTATCGCGCCGTGTTTGACACCGTCCTCCCAAAGTCGTCAAGTGGAGGTCGCTTTCGAACCAAGCCTCGACTCAAGAGCCACCGTTCCAACGAACGAAGTGAGTTTCGTATGGTTGGAGACTCCCATCCTTGAGCGGCAGGTCAAAAAACATCTGTACGAACCCAAAGGCCGGATTGCGAGACCAGCGTTGGCCACCCCAAATACCCACCAGGCGACCGGTTTCATCGTGAACAACCGCCCCGCCGCGCATACTCAACAAGCGCTCTTTTCGCCACACGAACGCCGCTACGTTGGGCACCCATGTGAGCTCTCCGTCGCGCGTGCTCAGCACGCAGCTTCCGTCACGACAGATGACCCCCGCGTTCTCCACTCGGCGCCCGTCAATCCAGCGTCCGTGATCGAGATACGGCGGCGACGCAGGCGGTAAAGTGCCCGAGGTATGCTTCGTTTGGAGAATCGCGAAGTCCTTCGTCTGCTCCCGCGAAATCGCGCGGCTCTTTTTGTAGAAGCCGTTGACCGCGACCACGACTCGCACACAGGCGCTGGTCGAGTCGCGCTCAGAAGCAAACGGCCAATGAATCGCCCGCACTTGCTGGCATGCGGGCTCGCTGTCGCGGGTCGCACGGGTCACACTGCCCAAAACGCACGTCGCCGACGTCGCCACCAAACTTCCGCCATCTAAATCGGCGATGCGAATCGCAGAGCACGTATCATGTCGATTCGTCAAACTCACCCAGCCCAGCGAGGCGTACTCAAACGCACGGTGCCTCGACTTGGTTTCCAACGCTTCCGTTTGCGCCGATTCAACGCGCGCCGCGCAGGCTCCCGATGCATTTACCACGACTAAAATGAACAAAACAAAGTAGAAAAACCGAAACATCACGGATTCTCGCTAATGACATATCCACTGCCAGCCCCAGTGACCTCCCGTGCATAGGCAGGTCATACCGCTGTTCTTCTCACATTTCTTCCCCGGCGCAGTGCAGGTCGTGCCCGTTGCCACCGTCGAATCACAATCACGCGTCCCCGTCGCCCTGGCCGCCGTAGCCACCACTGTAGAAATCAGGACTACCGAAACACCGGCGGCGTCCAATGTTGCTCGCTGCTCCGGCGACGGCTCGGGAATGCGAATCGTTCGCCGACGAGAAAATGCCTGTCCGAGTTGATCGACACCCCATTGAAGCCCCGTATACATCGCCGCCACTGCCGACGCGCACTTCGCCGCGCCGACTGGCGAGGAGCAGTACGCAACCACCATGGTCGCCGCCCCTTTTTCTTGAACGTCAGGCTCGGGCGGCACATCAGCCGCGCAACCCGCCAGCGCAAAGCAGGAGAAGCCGAGTAGTAACGAGGCGCTAACTGCAGACATCGAAACGATCATACCGCCTATCAATGCTCTCCCGCCTACTATTGATTGAAACCCTGCGGAGTCAAGGCGTACGGGCGCAGCGAAGGTCGCCTCCGAAACCGACATTATGGGCTAATGAACTCTGCAAATACCCCGAGCGAATTTGACCCACCACTCGTTGAGATGGGGAGAGAAGCTATTCGAGTAATGCGTCATGCAGTACACAACGTTGCGGTCTGAGCCAGCTGGATTCGGCAAAACGAGCGCCTCAAGCGCCATCAAGCCCGCTCGGTCGCGTCCTCTGTGCGCAATTCCTTCGAGGGAAGTTCGGAATGCTTGGTATCGACTTCCACCAGGCCCGAACGCTTGCTCGTCACGGCGACTCGTCTGCGTTCCGCCACGAAGATCACTCAGCCGGCGATAGGGACAAACCGGTTCTTTTTCCGCGATCCCGACTCGAGGATACTGCGGCGCACGCTCAGTCGAATCGTACGATTGCGCCAACCCGTTCGAAAATTGGACGAGCGTCTCCTCTGGAAACCACTGGCTACCAAAACTCTTTTTTGTTTCGACCTTGACCTCTGTTTCTTTTGCCCACCCAATCAAAGCGCCATTTACGGAGATCGCGTGACGGATGATTTCGTATGTCCATTGGCCGTCGCCGGACTTCAACATACAAGTTGGCGAGCTCTTCTCCACGGCTTCTGCCGAATCCGCGAGTTCCGCGGCGCATCCGAGAGTCGAAGCGATTACGAAGGCCAGCGCGATGCGCGCGAGGTGTGCTGAATACTGCTGCATGATGTCTGGGGCGCGGTCCTAGCGATACTCGGCTCTCGGTGCAACCCGAAACGACGCAGTCGGTTGGAGCAGATCGCTGCGCGTGGTACTGTTTATCTAGTCGCGTGGCGTATGTAGAGCGGAGGTTGGCGCGGTGGCCGCACTGCCCTGAAAGACAGGGAGCCGGGAGGCTGAAGCGCTTCTCGGGGCAGGCTTTGGCGACTGCGCTCTCTGCGGCATGCCTGGCGCTTGGCTTGGGCCTGCCCTCGACCGGGCACGCGCAGCGGCGAGGGACGCTTCGCGCGGATGCAAAGGCCAGCGAGACGGAAATGGCGACGGCGCGAACCCTCTTCGAATCGGGGCTCGACGCGGCGAAGAAAAAGGAGTGGGCTCAGGCGCGCGATTTATTCGCGCGGTCGTACGCGATCGCCGAAGTTCCCGCGACGCTCTTGAACCTCGCCAGCGCGCAGGTGCATACCGGGCAGCTCGTCGCCGGAGCAGAAAACTATCAGCGCTTTCTTTCCCGCGCGCACACTGGGCCCGCCGCGCGTTATCGTGCAGAGGCAGAGTCCGCGCGCGCCAAAGTGCTGGCGCGGATTCCCCATGTGCGCATCGAGCTGCAAGGCGGCGGCCCGGATGATCGCGTAGAAATCGACGACCGCGCCGTCGCCCGCGCCGTGGTCGGCACAAGGATTCCCCTCGATCCGGGGCCGCATACGGTGCGCGTGATGCGCGGCGCAAACGAGGTCGACCGAGCATCGTTTGCGCTCGAAGAACGAGACGAGCATTCGGTGCGCCTGGTCGCTCCTCCACCATCGATTCGCCAACCCGTTGACTCACCACACTCAGCCTCTGAATCTCCAGCGCGCGACGCATCGAGCGCCCGCGCTTCGCGCCGTCGATGGATCGGTATCTCGATCGGCGTCGCGGTGGTTATCGGCGGCGTGCTCGCCGCGGTCTTGCTCACGCGCGATCGCGACGACGGCCACACCGGCAACTTGGGGCCGGGCCGAGTCAGCTACGGATTTGACCCGGGTCTATCATGGTAGCGCGCGCGTCGATAGACTCCGCGAAGTGGTGGGTCTGTGTGGCCAGCTTGCTTTGCGCCTGCTCATCTTCGCCGACCGAGTTGGTGCTCGCGATTCAAAGCGACTTGACGGTCCCCGATGAGCTTGACGAAATCGAGGTCACGATTCAGGGGCCGAGCGCGATGCGCACCATCAACCAGTCGCTCTCCGAACCGGGTGCACCGAGCCTTCCCCTGACTTTGAGCCTTACTCCATCGGGAGAGCTCGGGGTGGTCGATATCGTCGTGGTCGGCAAGAAAGGGGGCGCATCGATTGTCGGCCGACGGGTTCGAACCTCGGCGATCCGGGGGCAAAGCCGAGCCGTCTCGGTGTGGCTGCTTCGCTCGTGTGTCAATGTGATGTGCCCCGGCGAGCAAACCTGCGCCGAGCGAGGATGCATCCCGATCGATATCGATCCCGAAGAGTTGCCGCCCTGGACAGGGCAGCCGCCGGCTCGCGAAGGTTCGACCGAACGAGACGGGGGCGTCACCGATGCAGGTGCGGGAGACGGCAGTACGGTCGTTGGTTCGGAATGCACCGACGATCGCGAATGCAATGATGAAGTCGCATGCACCGAAGATTCCTGCAGGGACGATGGCCGATGTGTGTTCGCGCCTCGCGATGAGAACTGCACGGCTGGACCCGGAGGCGTATGCGACCCCGCGCTAGATTGCCAATACGACGAATGCACCGAAGTCACCTGCACCGCGGGTCCCTGCCAAGTCGCTGAATGCCAAGGGAACCGATGCGTGCGCACGTCGACATGCGCCGACAATCAAATGTGCTGCAACGACTCGTGCGTCCCTGCGGGATGCGAAGATGGCAACTTCTGCACGGAAAACCTCTGCGATCCAGACCAGGGATGCATTTCCGAACCGGTTGACTGCGACGACAACAACCCCTGCACCGACGACTCGTGCGAACCGACTTCAGGCTGCGAGCGAACCCCGCGAAGCGGGTCCTGCACGGACGCCGACCCGTGTACCACAGGCGAGCAATGCATGGCCGGTCAATGCGTGGGCACGGGAACCATCGATTGTACCGACACGAACCCTTGCACCAACGACCGCTGCGTGCCCTTTTTCGGATGCAGCAACTCGCCCGACATCAACGCAACGTGCGACGACGGGCTCGACTGCACAACCAACGACCGCTGCTTCGGAACTATGTGCACCGGAACCAGCACGTGTCCTTTGCTCATGACGTGCACAGCCAGCGGCTGTTCGTAACGCCGAAGCCGAATCGGAATCCAGAGGCTGACGCCGAACCCGAGTCTGACGCCGAACCTGAACTCGGTGCTGAACCAGCAGCTGAGTCCGATCCAGATCCGGATCCTGCATCGGGATCGGGTGCAGATGCGGGTTCGGCGTCGGGTTCAGGTTCAGGTTCAGGTTCGGCATCTGAATCGGGTTAAATCGGGTCCCGCTTCGGCGTCAGGTTCCGACTCTGCGTCTGGTTCCGCAACGGTTCTTGACTAGTAGATAAACTCGTCGGCAAGCGGCAGTTCGCTGGAGCCTGTCGAGTTTCCAGTCGCCGGCTTGGCGCGCTTCGAAGGCGTACGCTTTTTGACAGACTTTCTGATTCGGCGCGGCCGGGTAATCTTTCGCACAGCGCGCTTGCTCGATAGGCGCGGCTTTGCTTCCACGCCTGCGTCCGCCGACGCATCAAGGTCGCTCGCTCTAGTGAGGTCGCTCACTCGAGTGAGGTCGCTCGTTTTCGAAGTGAGAGTCTTCGGCTCCCGCGATGGTGCAGCGCTTTTTGATGGCGAACTCGGCGCCGGACTCAACTCTCGATCCAGAGACGGACCCGGAGTCGCGTCAGAAACGACCGTGGGCTCCTCTGAACGACGGGTAGCGCGCGCCTCGGGCTCGGGCCGGGCAAACGCAAACACGGCGAGGCTGCCCACCACCACTGCGCTCGCGACCACCCACGCCCAGCGGCTCGAGACCGAGTCGCGAACCGTTTTTCTGAGCCAACTCTCAGGCAAGCGCGGCGCCGAATCATCCGCCCCCGCCAGCAAAACCTCCGAGGTACTGATCGTCATATTGCGCATCACGTCGTCGGGTGCGTGCTTTGATATCTCAGGAACCGCCTGCGCCTCTGGGGGAACAAGGGATTTCGCGCCGCGGATCTGCTCGGCCATCGCGGTTTGCAACAGCTCGGCGAGGTGAGACTCATCAAGCATCAGCCCATTCGGCATGACTTCGCCGAGATGGCGTCGAAACGCCTGCGCGGAGGGGTGGCGTTTTTCTGGGTCTGCCGATAACGCTTTCATCACGACTGCGTCGAGCGCTTTCGGAACTCCGGGCATGATGGCACTCGGCGGGTCGACTTTGGGGTTGATGACTTTTTTCACCAACGCCGCCACATTGTTTTCGGCGCGAAACAGGCGACGCATGGTGAGCATTTCCCAAAGCACGATGCCCAGCGCGTAAATATCGGTTCGGCGATCGACTTCGCGGCCTTCGACTTGCTCTGGCGCCATGTAGCGGACTTTGCCTTTGAGCGAAGTGCTGGTGGTCTCTTGGAGGCGGCGACTCGCTTTGGCGACCCCGAAGTCGATAAGCTTGACGAAGCCATCATAGGCGAGCAGCACGTTTTGCGGGCTTACGTCGCGATGGACGACCGAGAGCAAATTGCCTTCTTGATCCTTGAGCTCGTGGGCAGCGTGCAGCCCGTTGCAAATCCGCGACGCAATGTGCACTGCGAGCTCTGGCGTGAGGCGTCGTTTTCTACGCGCCAGCTCGTGAAGCAGCTGGGCGAGCGAGCAGCCGTGCACATACTCCATGACGAGCACGTTCTGCCCACCGATTTCCCGCAGCTCTTCGATATGAACCACGTTGGGATGGTGGATACGCGCCGATAGATGGGCTTCGTCGACGAACATCCGCACGAAGTGTGGGTCCTGTGCGAGATGTGGATGCACTACCTTGAGCACCACGTGCTTCGAAAACCCAGACGCACCTTTGCGCCGGCCTAGATACAACGTCGCCATCCCGCCCGACTTCAGCTGGGCGATGATCTCCAAATCGCCCAACTGTTCTCCAACTTGGACCATGAACGGCGAACCTTGAAATAGTCCCCAAAGCCGGACGTTGGCTCCAAAGACCCAAAGAACGCTCCAAATTTACCCCAAACTGGTGCTGCCATCCACTGTGGTCGATCGAGCCGAAAATCCGAGGCCCTATCGGCAAAAGGGCGATCCGGAGAGGCAATCGTCGATCCATGGCCGGAATGCCGAAACCCGGGTGTACACATCAGGTATCGCGCCGTTGCAGGCTCCAGTGTTCGCATCGGTGGCGCCGAAACTCACTACGCCAACCTGAACGCCGCCAAAGTGCAGGGGGCCGCCGCTATCGCCGCGACACGATCCTTGGACCGAGGTGGCCGATGCGCAGAGTTGCGAGCCTTGAATCACCTGCAGGGGCCTCCATTTCTCGGCGCACTGCTGGTTGGAGACAATGGGATAGTCCAAGCGCTGAAGCACCGAGCTCACCGAGGCTTGGTTGGTCGCGCCCCATCCGCGGAGCTGCGCGTTATCTCCCGCATCTGGGTCACGATCCTTGGTGGCAAGCGCCGTGGTGGGGGCAGTGGTCGGCGCAGAAAGCTTCATGAGCGCGATATCGTGCGCCGGGCTCGTTCCGCCTGCGTAGAGATAGTGGCGTTTGATTTCAGAGAAGCGAATCGTGTTCGCGCTCGTACACTGGTTCAAGTTCTGCACGCCCACGCAGCCACGCAACGAAGTGAGCGGAATGCCGAAGAGGCCGCCAAATTCTTTGACGCAGTGCGCGGCGGTGAGCATCCATTCCTCATCGATCAGAGTGCCTGCGCAGTGGTGCCTCCAGGTGCCATCTTTAAAGAGCACTTGCATCGACACGAGCCACGGCTCAGCCGCCGCGTCGGTGCCTCCGCGGACCTCGTTCGATGAGCTCTCCACTTCGGTAATCACTTCATCCGAAAGCGGTTCGATATCACCCGTGCAGCCGATCAGCCCATGCGCTGCCAGCGCGATTGCGCTGATGGTGCTCGCTCGGCTCCAAGAAAAGATCTTCGTTTCGGGTTTCTTCACTGCAAACCTCCTACTTCAACGAACTTTCACATCCCAAACGCGACCCACGCGACGATCGAAGCCACCGCCACCGCCACCGCGCCAATCACGATCACGAACCGACGACGGCGGCGACGAGCTCGCTGTACAACGGATCGCGCAATCGAATACGACTGCTCTTCCGACAACCATTCCGCAGGGCCCTGACCCTCTGTGAGCGGCTCCCACAACAGGCCCGCGCCCTCTTCGGTCTCATGCTCGCTAGCCGCCCGTTCTGCCGGAGCAGCTAAATCCGTTTCGCGATCTGATTTCGATGCTGGACTCACGGTGCACCTTCCCCCGCGCACGATCGCACCCGCAGATGGGAAACACCATGCCGAATCCGGCTGCGTACCGTCTCCGTCGGGATCGACAGCTCGGAAGCGATTTCCGCGATGCTCATGCCAAGCACGTGGTGCATGACGACCGCGATGCGTTGTTTTCCAGGTAGCTCGTCAAGGCGATCGACCAACCGACGGCGCGTGAGATAGCGCTCGCCGGGCGCCTCGCGGCTCGGCAGCTCCTCCGAAGGCACAAGTGAAGAACGCTGTCGTTCACGCGCTCGTTTGCGCTGGCTCGCGAGCGTTACGCGGAGCACGATGCCATCCACCCACGACGCAAAGCGCCCTTCGCCTCGAAAACTCGGAAGTCGTTCGATGACTTTCACCAGCGCGTCCTGAGCAATATCGTCCACCGATTGATCTCCCCGCACCAAATAGCGCACCAGATTGCGTACGCGAGGAAGCAGCTCGACCACCAGCGATTCGGTCGCCTTCGTGTCTCCCTTCGCGGCCGCGAGCACGCGCGGGTCGATGCCCCCCGGCGCATCCACCCGGCCGCGCGCGCGTTCCCGACCCGTCACGGTCAGTTGAAATCCCCTCGCATAAACATCAGCGTACATCGGTTTCCATCATTGCGGCCGCCCCATCGCTACGCGACGAGGCCCCGGCAGTTCGACGTATGGATTTCTGTTCATGTGCATCCTGGCGGGGGAGTTTGGGTGAATCGGCGGGGTCGTACCCCGACGAGAGGGTCTGGGTGCCAGACCCTAAAAAACTAAAGCAATAGACTCTCGCATCTGCCCTCTACGCATACCAGCGGGTCGCAACAATCAGAATCCCCTTCGCACGCGCCACAAGCGCCATCCATGCAGGCTTGGCTGCTGTCGCACATGCCGCAGGTTTCACACGTGGTGGTGGTGGGAGGCGCTTCGCAGGTCTTGCCCGCTTCGAGAATCGCTCGGTCGTAGTGAATGGTGGCGCGGCCCGCGGCGGCGAAATCTTTCGCGAACACCGACCCGAACACTTCCAGCGCTCCGGCTCCGGTCACCACCGCTTGCGGCGCATAGAGATTGCCTACGAACGCGCTCCTCCCCGCCAAAGCAATCGCTTGGTCTCCGGCAACGTATACGCGCGTCGCGGCAGGGCGCTCTTCGGAACCGAACGTGATCGTTCCTGCGGAAACCAAGTTTCCTTTGATGAACACATCGAGCTCGCCTTTCGTGCCGAGCTCAACTTCGAGCGACCCGGCCATGGCGACGTTCTTTTCGACAAAGAGCGCGGTGCGACCGTTGACAACGAGTGTAAGCGCGCCGGCTCCCCCTACCGAATCGACATAGAACCGACCGCAGGGCAGCTCCACGCGCTCTTCGCCTGCCACGTTGGTTAGCGCATCAGCATCGAGATCTGCTTCGTCGTTGTCGTTGTTTTCAGCTGCCGCGGCTACGAGCGCTGAAACATCGAGCAAATCCTCGGCATCACAGGCGCAGGGAGCGTCTACCTGAACGTCTTCACGCACAACCTCGCCGGCTACCTCCAGCGAACCCGTGAAAGCCTGTAGCTCGCCCGGCGTTTGAATCAAATCGCGCCCGATAGACAGAGTCCCAGCTCCTACAAGAGTGCCATCGAGAGAAAAATCTCGTGAGATGTCCATCCCCCCCGCGGCGCCAAACCTCCCCGACGCAGAAACATCGCCGAGCACTTCGTGGTCTCCGCCGGCGAGGAACAGCCCCTTCGATCCAGCGACCGTCAACGACCCGCCCACGCTTATTTTGCCGCCAACACTGAACACATCGTTGGTTCCCACCGCACCGCCGCCCATATCGTCGGCGGCAAACGAACTATCGCTCGAATCCCCCGCATCGGTCGTGAGCGCGCCGGCCACCGACACCGTTCGACACGCGCAGAGCGCAGAGCGAAACGTGCGCGCGGCGATTTCTCCGGCACACGTTTTGGTGATGCTCGTGCTGTCGCCGACCACCACGGGCGCTCCTGTCCCAGCGCAAAACGATTCGCGCGTGCCCCCGATCGTCGACGCGCTCGCTTCCGCCGATTCTTCGCTGGCGCTCACCCCATCTACGCCCCCGTCTACGTCAGCCTGGGGCGCGGTGTCGCCGCATCCGCCAAACCCCAAGAGCGCCCCGGCAAACGCCACCAGCACCAAAGCGTCGCTTCGACACTGATTCCCTCGCTGATGTCTGCCGTTTGTGGAGAAAAAACCCGCGAAATAGCCCACGCCAAGCTCCTCTGCCCGCACCGATCCCGCCGATCCAAACGGCGGCCTTCCGGGCTGTCGTACTGTGTAGGTGCGCGGACCCTCCCGAACGGGTCAAAGAAAGTTCAAACTTTTTCGAGCTACGCGTACGTCCACACGAGCCAAGCTGAAAGCGCAAGCAATGCGCCAGCTTGCACGCGAAACTGAGAATACCGAAACTGAGAATACCGAAACTGAAAAAAACACGGTCGCGGCGCGGCGAGGCTCGGTTTCTCCTCAGGAATCGCTCGCGACGCTTCAGTCGACCGCGCGGGAGTCGCGAGCGCTCGCGCCGGTGGAGGCTCGGTCGCCAAGCTGACCGCAGCAATCACCACACACGTCAATGCAAAGAAGATTCCGCCAAGAATCGTCTCGTGAATTTGGGGCCACCGCAAGAAGGTCCGCGAAACAAACGTCGCGACCGATATCGCCTGCCCGAACACCAACCCACAGAGTGCCCCGCGGGCGTTCGCGCGAGGCCAAAAGATACCCAGCACAAACAATGCGACGACAGGAGGAAACGCAAACGACAGCGCGGTTTGAAGATACGCAAAAATGTTCGCCGAGCGCGCCACCACGGGTACCCACACCACGCTGATCACCATGAACATCACGGTCACCACACGCCCGATTCTCGTCAGCGCGGCGTCGCTGGTATAGGGACGAAGCTTCTTGACAAAATCCATGGTGACGAGGGTCGACGCAGAATTCAGCGTCGAGTCTATGCTGGACATGATCGCAGCCACCAGCGTCGCCAACACAAGCCCCCGAAGCCCGGTTGGCAAGATCTCAGTCACCAGGGTTGGAAACGCAAGGTCTGGGCGCGCCAAGTCGGGATAGAGATGGCGCGCAATGATGCCAGGAAAGATCATGGTAAAGAGCACCGACAGCTTGAGCAATCCATTGAGCAGCGCGCCCTTGCGCGCATGGTCCACATCCCGCGCGGCAAGCACGCGCTGCACCACAAACTGGTTGGTGGTCCAGAAGTACAAGTTGATGATGGGAATGCCCGTCAGCGCGCCGAGCCACGGCATGGTCGGATCGTCGCTCGGCTGAAAGAGCCGCAGCTTGGACGGCGGTGTGGCTTCGACCACCGCCTCCCACGAGCCCGCCGCCTCGAGAGCGAACAACGCAAGCACGCTCGTTCCAACAATCAAGACGACGGACTGAAACGTATCGGTATACACCACCGCCGAGAGCCCCCCTGCGGCGGTATAGAGCCCGGCAATCAATGCAAGCGTCGTGCTGGATAACCAAAGCGGAACGGATGGAAAAAAGAGCTGGATGACCAACGCACCCGCGTACAGCGTGGCCGCGGTATCGATGAGAATGTTGCCGGCAATAGTCAGCGCCGAAAAATAGTAGCGACAGACGGGGGAAAAGCGCTGCTCGAGATATTCCGGAATGGTGTAGAGTCTGGATTCTAGGTAGCGCGGCACAAAAAACGCCGCGAACACCACCATCACTACGGCGACCATCCACTCGTAGTTGGCGACGGAAATACCCGAATCATAGGCCGCGCCAGCCAACCCGACGAGCGTAGTGCTCGACACGTTCGACGCGAAGAGCGAAAGCCCGACCACAGGCCAGCCCAGGCGCCGGCTCGCGAGAAAATATTCTTCGGGGTTGTTCTGGCGCCTGGCAAAGCGAACACCAATCACCAACACGACCGCGAGATACAGACCGACCAGCCCTAGGTCGATAGGATGCAGGTTCAAGTCAACGTACCTTCGCGCTCAAGTTCCCTGCAGCCATATCCCTGGCAGCCATATCCCTGGCAGCCATGTCCCTGGCGACCATGTCCCACCGAGGCATATCTCTTAGAATCAGGCAGCACTTGATTCGCGCGTGTATCGCACCATCTTACCGGGTGCATGCAGCCTTTCGACACGACGAACATGAAGTTCGAGGTTGCCAAACCGAGACCATATGTCGCGACGAATGCGCCGTTCGAATTCGTCGCGCGCATGGCCACCGTAATCGGGCGGCGGAACCCAATCGATGTGGATCGCGCCGCATGGCTGGCCGCGCTGGCTTCCGTGGCTGTGCTGTATCATCGGACTGCACTGCCTCATCTGGTAGTGGAACGCGCCACCGCGCTCCATGATCGCCCCTAGTTCACGAGGATCGAACCGCTGGGTCTCGTCGCCGTCGGGGTGCTCAAAGAAATGATGCCCTACGCGACCCGCGATATCGGTGATGGTCTGGCCCTTTGTTCCATCGGAACGTTCCGACCGCTCGAGCGTCCCCCAATCACCCGTCCGATAGCGGACGAGAGGCGTCAGCCAATTCAGCATACTGGTCACCACAAACTCCCCAGTGCCTTCATCCGATAGGGTGCCGTCTTCTCGCAACACTTCCACGTACATGCCGGGAAGCACACGGAGCCCCCCTTTTGGTTGTTCTTCCTCTGCCACCCCTCCGGTTTCTGTGAGCCCATACACGTCGAGCACCGGGCAACAAAAGTGCTCGGCGAGGAACGATCGGTAGTTGTCGTAGAGCGGCGAACTGCTGAGGCACAAAACAGCAGGCTGAATCCGCTGATCTGCTGGCCCCATTTCTTGGTCGAGCTCGGCAAGCGCCACCGCATGCCACGTCGAGGTGCTGATGATGGCCGGAGCATGTTTTCGTAATACGGCGACGGTTTCCCGATCCTCTTCATCGGTGCTGATGCCTGCGGCTTCCTCTTGGTTGGTCGGCGTGCGATTTCGTGAGAACTTGAACGCCTGAATCAACGCGAGCTCGTTCGCGGGCATGACGATCGCAGGCTTCGATCCTGCTACTTGATCGTCGAAGTGAGAGACGCGATTGTAGAGCTTCGCGACGCCCAACTGGCGTGACCTCAAGCGTTTCGCGGCGTTTGGATGCCGCGCAAAAATGCGGTCCCAGAACCCGTAGACCCTCGCATACATCGCGACCGAGTCGTACGCGACGTGAATCGAGCACCCGGTAAACGCGCTCGTTTCGGAAATCATCGTGCTCGAAGTCTCAGCTCCTCGGGCGACAAAGCTATCCCCATCGCGCTCCAAATCGGCGCGCGACACCAGTGGAAAATCCTGAACATGCAGTGCTGTCTCTCTGTGGGTGCGGGCAACATGCGCATAAAACGGCACGCGGTTGGCTACGTACTCAAGAAATCGGTTCGATCCTTCTTCGGTACTCAACAGGTGCATGCGATCCTGAAACTCCGAATACGCGTCGATCGAAGCCTTTAGATGAACCACCCTTCGGACATTCTCGTTTTGCACCGCAGCATCCTTCGACAGTGTTCGGCGACATCATTCAGCGACATCATTCAGCGACATCATTCAGCGACATCGTTCAGCGACATCGTTCAACGATGTGGTCTTGCGACATCGTCCTGCGACCGTTCGAACTCGATGAAGGCTCGGTCGAACGATCACAGGACCTCCTGAAACTAGGCATCGACGGCAAGCAGGTCGCATTTTTGCAGAGTACCTTCGCCTCCGACGACTTGGCGTTTCTCTGTTTCGGTCAGCGCTTCGCCCAGGGATTCGAGAAGCTCTTTGGCGCGCTCGACTGATTCCATTTGCTTTTTCTTTCGGTCCATCATGTCTCCTTGCAAACGATTCACGTGTGACCCGCGACTCGCTCCCCAGAGCGCCGCAAGCCCACGCAGCATGACTCTCTGAGCTTCGAGCGAGCGAAACAAGTCATCAATCCGAACGCAAAGGTCAGCTCTGATGACCTTTGCCGCTCGGCCAATCTGTCGGCGGCCGACCCGTTGATGGACTAGCCCGGATATTTCACAAGATCCGCGAAGATCGCGCAGCGATTCGGAATCACAAACGGTTTTCGGATCGAAGGGAATACACTTTGTATTTTCGAGATTCGAAAACCGTTTGTGGTTTCGAAGGGCAAGCGAGGTTCATGGATTCTTGTGAAATATCCGGGCTAATCGTCGACGGGGTGGTCGCTCGCTGCCGTCAACACGGCCCATACTGCTTCGGATCGAGCGTTCATGACGCTCCCCGATCGCCGCACAACAAAAATGCCCATTTCAGGAGCTGTCGCAGATTCTGCAGAGTCGCCTGTTCGTTCCCCGTTTTGGTCATTGATGACGGTCAGACCAGCGCCGTATACGCGCACAAACGTCGCAGGAAAGACGGCCGCGGCCAGATGGTTGCGCACCAGCAGAAGCGCTACATCGGCGTTCTCAACCGGCCGTAACGTAGGTCCGGACGGTTCATCCGTGCGTCCCCACGCTGACCGCAGCCACGCCTGTTCGAGCTCGTCGTCTGTATGGTACGTCGCAAAGCAAAGCGCGCTCGGCACGCCCCCTGAGTCGCCGCATCGAGCAAGATATTCCCGCGTTGCAACGGCTACGAGCTTCTCTCGACGGATCAATATCGACTCAAAAAGATTCGAGCGCGCGTCGTCACACCAAATCGCAATGTCCACCGTTCCGTTCGCGAGGGCCGCGTGCGCTTCTCGGTCATTCATCGATGCACATTGAACGTCGATATCGGGGTGTGCTTTCGCGAGCTCGATTTGCTGCGCGCGCATCCACAGCGGCGCCACCGCGCCACACAGCGCCAGCGCCACCGGGCCCTCTTTATCTCGATGAACGGCCACGACCTCTCGAAGCGCATCGTCGATGCGCCGAAACTCCCGAGTGATCGAGGCATGCAAAGCCCGTCCTGAACGCGTGGGTCGAGCTTGGCGGCCGACCCGCTCGAAAAGCGGAACGCCGAGTTGGCCTTCGAGCGTTTTGATCTGCTGACTCAATGCCGTGCGCGCAATGCCGCAGCGTGCCGCCGCGAGATCAAAGGTAGGCCCATGCGCCGCCTCCACGAACGTACGAAGCAAATCGTAGTTCACGGGCACGGGCTCAGCTCGCCGCCTCCGTGGCATAAACACTTTGGATTTTCGCCCCTCGCCCTTCTCGAAGAGCATTCGCTGGTCGCAAAGATGATGATAGAGCGTCGGGTCTGGCCGAGTCAGCGCCGAAAAGTCTTGCGGATCCGCAAACCCAAACCGACACAGCGCAGCGAGTACGCCCGCCGACGCGGGAAGCTCAGACCGGAAGAGGTGGTGAGGATAGCGGCGGTCGTCGCGTCGCACAGCCGGCGCGCTTGCCACGGAGTTACCATGCCGCAGCACGTCTTGCTCCACGTTGCGCGGAACCGCACGAATGTTGAATGCACTGGTCAAGGCGGAGAAATCCAAGCCGCTGTCCCCGAAGTAGAACTTCCGCGCAGTCGCTCTGTGATCTGCGGGCGAACCCGTTTTTTGATCCGACGAAGCTCGCGCGCGTAGCACCGCGCTGGCATACACAAATGCGTTTTCTTTGCCCCCATGCATCGGCAAAAAATCGATATTGTGCTGCCCGGCAAATGGCTCCTCATGTTTGATGTCGGAGCAGGTCACCAGCACGTCGACCCCTTCGAGCGCCCGTACTGCGCGCTGTAGAGAAGCCAGTAGCCTCTGCAGATGCGCCCGATCAAAACCGCGCGTGTCCGCGTAGAAGCTCTGCTTGAGCTCGTGACATCGATCGTCGCCGGCGCGGATATTTTCCGCGTATTCATCGTGGGGCACCGCGCGAATGCCCGCGTCGCGAAACGCGCGAAACGCCGCGTCTCGAATGGCCTTATAGTCGAACTGCTTCAGCAGTTCGCGGCGCCAAGCCTTGTCGAGCCGATAGCCCCCCTTGCCATCGGCAAAGCGCACCGAAGAGCCGATGTCGCAGATGACAAAATCCATGGCCGGGATGCCAAAACGTTGCCAATCCCGTTTGAGCATCTTCCAGGAGCGCGCGGTCACGATCCCCACTCGTGCACCTCGCTCGCGTGCACGCTGTAGCGAAACGCATACTTCGGGCAAGCAAAGCTGTGACTGGTCGACGTCTTCAGACGAGAAGAAGTCGATATCTTCAGATGAGAGAAAATCGTCTCGCGGAGCCACCAAGGTCCAATCGAAACTCAATCCCAGCATGTCCTGCGCCGGTTCCACCGAATGGAACCGTAGCCGAAAAACTGCCGCCATGGCCGAGATTTTCGAATCGCCGAGCCGTCATATTCCCAGGGCCGATGAGCTCGTAGGCAAACGATCGGTCAGCCGAGCAACTCGCACGATCACCCGTTGCATAACCGACGGTCGCATAACCGACAGTCGCATAACCGCCCGTTGCATAACGACAGTCGCGCTATCGACGACGACGTCGCCGCAGCGCAAACCCTACCGCCACACAAGCCATCCCCCAGACTCCGAACGCCACGGAGTGTGACTTGCGTCCGCTCGACTGCAGACCAACTGCGCAGCCGCCTCCCGAATCGCCCGAACCATCGGCTGACCCCGCCCCGCTTCCTCCATCCACGCCAGACGAACCGTTTTCTCCCGACTCGCCAGGCGATCCAGGGTTGCGCGCACTGCAGTCGGCGCGACATCGCCCTGATTCAGAATCGGAGTTGAGCGAACCGTCGTCGCATGCTTCACCATCATCGGTGACCGCATCGCCGCAAGACGGATTGCGACAAGTGGAGCGACAGCGGTCAGGATCGAAATCGCTGATGTCCGCGCCGCTATCGCATTCTTCGTCGCCTTCGACCTTGCCATCGCCGCAGCGAACGCAGCTGCCCTCTCCGGGCGCGCAAAACCGTGAGCCTACCCGTTCGGCGCAGAACTGACCCGTCGGACAGTCGCAATCGCCAGCGCATCGTGAAGTGCATGCCCCCATCAAGCACACATGACTTTCGCAATCCTTGCCCGTAGAACAGGCTGCGCCGACCGCCCCCGGCCCGGGCGGCCAACAGACTCCCGCCGGCGCCGCACCCACCGGCAAACACGAAGTGCCCCCGCCGCATTGCGACGCCGCGCCGGTACGGTCACACGCGCGCGAACAATACTGCCGAGGCGCACCGGTGACGCCCTGACACACCAGCCCCGTAGCGCAACGCATCATGGCATTGCATTCCGTACCGATGCCGCCCGGCGGAACAGGCATACAGCTCATGCCCGTGCACGCCGATCGGTAACATTGTGTATCTGCAGAACATAACGCCGCGCCCACAGGATAGTTCGCCACCGCGCCCGCCTTGTCGGCATCGCTCAGCGAAGCTCGGTCGCCCACCTGAGCAAACATCATCGCATCGGCTCGTGCGCTATGGCCAAGCCCGAGCGCATGACCCAACTCATGCAGCAGCACGCCCTCCAGATTGGCGCCACTGCCCCATTGGTGGTCGACGCCGTTGATCACAATGTCGGTTTCGATCAGCGTCGTATTGTCGTTGGGGTTGAGAAAGCGAATCGCCGCCCCCAGCGCCCCCGCCCCCGAATGCGCGCTCGCGCCCGGCGGATTCCATGCGCTTTGTTCCCACGACACCACGTTTCGACCATCGCGTACGCTGAGCGACGACGACGCTGCCGCCTCGCCTGCATACGACGCGCGAAACCCGCTCCCCGCCGCGTTCCACTGCTCGATCGCTCGCTGAAGCGCCGCCACCGCTCGATCGGCGCCCTCCTCCGCGTTCGTCAGGTCGATATAAAACGGCACCGGCGTGGCGCGCCATTTGCGGTTGTCGAGTTTGAAATCTTGAGCGGCCGACTGAAGCGGAAGGAGGCACCCCAACCACGCGACCGCGATCCAAATGAAGCGAGAACGCTCGAACGCTCGCGCCAGGCGCTTGGCCCATCGATTCGCAACTTCTGATCGATCCATGACAACTCCCGGCGCAAGGGAGTTAAGCTAGCACGTTTGCACAAACGCGCCGGCAGACCCCTCACGCGAACCGCCGGGGAACCACACTACAGGTCTTGTACGCCTTCCGGTTTTGTCGCAATTCGGACAGCGGGCGGTCTTGCGACATCGGGGTTGCATTCCTTGAACGTTACTGGCTTTCCGTCGCATGTATCGTTTGGATCGAGCATCGCTGTTGATAGCGTAACGTCTACCGACTGTGGCCGATAGTACTGCCCCGTCGTGCCCGCGCGCAGCGTGATATTTCCTCCGAGCGAAAACGTGATTCCAAACACCGAAACAGATGACGCTTTCTGCGCCTGACTACTAGTCAACGCCCGTCCGACCACATTACGGTGCGCGGCGGGTACGAGGCTTGGTTCCGCGACCGACAATTTGATTCTGCGAATGTATGCGGCGTGTTGCGTTGGGTCCACGTCAACTTGCCAACCCTGAGAAAGCTCGTTTAACAGGCGGTTGCTCGACTCAATGCTGATGGAGAGCACGCCAAGCCACGTATTGGCCCTCGTGGCCTGCGGTTCTGTGCTGCTGAGCTGTTGGTTCGCTCGTGTCTGCATGTTGACGAGCGTCTGCTGCAGCGTGGCCAAGGAGTTATCAAACGGCTGGGTTGCCCCCGTCGTGCCTCGGAACGTATCGCTTTGCACTAAGTCGTCACATAACACCGCGTGTGTGGCGGTGAAAAATTCAAACGCCAATTTTTTGACCGAGTCACTACACGCAGCTCTCTCGAATTGCCGGACGGTCAACGGAGACGTCGCCTGCTTCGCGACTTCACCTTCGCCCTCACCTGTCTGCGCGGCGCATCCGACGCAAGCCATCGCCACCAACGCTCCGCACCATCCCGATGCGCGGACACGCGACATACGTTGCTGAATGAACGAACGTGGATGAATGAAAGAAGCTCGTTCGATGCGCATTGCGCTCTCCCCTGAAAAGTAAGCTGCCCGGCGCGCTAAACGTAGTCGCGCGATCGTTTGAGATCAAGCTCCCGGCGCTCGGGTAACCATAGACTTTTGTGCGTTGTCTGACGCTTTGTCCCTGTCTTGAGACAAAACAAACCTCGCTACAGGACCACCACTGCGCAGCCCTTCCGCGCGACCTTTCCGCACAAGTGAGACGCGTTGTAGAAGTCTTCGCGCGAAAAACTTCAATGTCCAATTTCAGTCGTCGAAATTTGCCTTCGACAAATCGTCTTTTCGGTTTGTCGAAGGTTCTAAAAACTTTGCGGTTCAGTGAAACAAAGTGTGGATTACGCGCTTTCCGCACGGTAGGTTGATGGCCCTTTGCGCAAGCGACGCGCAAAGCGATCAGCGTTTGGACACATACCCGTTTGGACAGGAGGAGTTAGATGCATTCCGTAGTAGATACCAAACCGATGAGCCAACACACCCACCGTGGACCGTTCGCAGGCCTTGTAGCGGCATGCGCCCTCGCCCTGAGCGTGGCCGGCTGCGCAGGTGAAGTCGTCGAGCCCACCGACGAATCGATCACCGGATCAGCCGAAGAACTTACCGCCAGGCAGTCTTCGGTAAGCCGCTCGTCGATTCTCGAGTCGCGAAGAAACTTCGTCAGCCGAAGCTCGACAAGCTCCTCGAGCTCGAGCAGCAGCAGCAGTGTTACCTCGACCAACGGTTCCAGCTCCAGCGCTCGCAGCTGCGCCAGCTCGACCGCCGATCTCCGCGTCACCTGCTTCACCGACGCGACCGGCGCCTACAACTGCACCTGCATGTTCCCCCTTGAGCGGCGAACCACCACCTGCACGCAAGAGCCCGTGGCGGATGCGTGTACTTCCGGCTGCTGCTTCAACTAGCGCAGGGGGAACGGTATTGAACACGGCGCTCGCGCTCTGTGGTCGCCGTGTTTCGTGTTGCTCTCCGCACGATTAGAGCTAGTTTCGAGGCGAAGCAAAAACCCGAATCGACAAGGAAGTACGATGATTCGATTTACCTTTGCCCTCGCGCTCGCGGGCTTCGCCTGGGGATGCACCTCTTCGGTGACCGATTCCTCCGCCGATGAGAATAACGAAAAGCAAACTCTGACGTCCTTGAGTTGCACCGCGCTCTACTCCTCGCAAAGCAGCAGCTCCCAGTGCAGCATTCGGTTTGTCGAAGGCGAAAAGAGAGTCGCCGCGCAGCCAAGCACGGTCAGAGCCACGACCCTCGCCCTGCGAACCGGCGACCAGTTTTATTGTGAACACCAGGTCGTAGGAACAACCGCAGTGTCAGACTCCCTCAGTTTGTCTCAGCAGCGCCAGTTTGGGACAGTCAGCGTTCCATGCGGCGCGGCAATCCAAGTCTACGTCTTTGACAAGACCGGACACGGGGTACGCCTGGTGTCCTCGGACGGGACGATTCACCTTGAGGCCAGCGCCGAGTTGATAAGCCAATTGACCGTCGCCTCGATGCGTCTCACCACTAGCGAACACGCGCGAATAGGTTTGGATATCTGCCCGATAGGCCACGCGAAAACCGACTGCTTCGACGAACAAGTGGCAGGCAATCCACGCTAGCTTCACCAAGTAAGCGAGGGCACAAATCCACAATCTGACTGCGGATCGATGCCCGATCCGTACTACGGCCGCTCGCTGCGTGCGCAGCTTCAGCGTGCGACTCCGTTCGCCAACTGGCTCACTGGCTCTCCGCGGTCCGAACTTAATCCACGTCCGCGCGTTGTTTCTTGTCGAACCCGGCTTGCCTTAGTTGTGATGTAGAAATAAAATTGAAACATTGCTGCGTTTCAAGAGGATCGCAGGTAGGGGGGCATGGTCTCGAAGCGAACGCGGAAGCGGACCCGCTATGGGTTCGGTAGCGCAGGATGTGTGCGCGCAGGTTTTTTCGGTTCTGAGTGTTTCCATTCTGGGTTTCTCAGTTCGGGATTTCTCACATGGTTTCTCTTCGCCGTCGCAAGCAGCGCATGTTCGCCGAGTTCGGGTCATGTGTTGGCGGTCGAGCTGCGTACCGATCTCGTGGCCGAAGAAGAGTTCGACCAGCTTCGACTGACTCTATTTCCCCTCGGTGACGACGGTCGCTCGACACGAGAAACGTTTTCGGCGCAACCAGGCGGCTACTTGCCGGCCGCGCGGGTCGGCGACCTCGAAGGCATCACGCCCGGCAACTATCGACTCGAAATGAGCGTGTCGAACTCGTCGAACGGGCGCATCGTGACCGAACGACCGGTGCTCGTGCAGGTCGAGAGCAATCTCAGCGTGACGGTGCCGATCACCCGCTCGTGTGTCGAAGTGGCGTGCCCGCCGCGGGACGATCCCGAGAAAATCGCATGCCTGGGGGGACAATGCGTCGACCCCCGCTGTAGCGTGGAGGCGCCTCAGTTTTGCGGCGATGCGCTCTGCACGAACGACGCAGACTGCGCGATCGAATCTTCATGCGCGCAGGGCGAATGCGTGCTCGGAGTGTGCTGGGCCGTATCGACCGGCGAAACTTGCCCAGACCCCGCCGAATGGTGCCATCCCGAACGCGGCTGCTCGATGCGCACGGTGCTTGAGGACGGTGGCATGAGCATCGTGGACGGCGGAACCATGATGGATGCCAGCGTCGGTGACGGAGGCATGACGGTCGACGGGGGCATGGCCGAATGGACTCCCACCAACTTTCCTGAACACCTTCTTCTTGCCGGGACCGGACCGCTAGAAATCGCCGGCGCGATGATGCTCGATACCGATACTGGCGAAGTGCTCAATGCGAGCATGACGCCGGTCGCCACGCCGGGGGTGGTGTTCTCCCCCATTCAACAAAGCGTCACCCCTGGCGTAAAAGAGCTGGGCGTGTTTTCGGCGCGGTCGTTTTCCATTTTGGGCGGCGGCTCGCTTCGCGTTCGAGGTTCTCGAGCGCTTGTCATCGCGACTTCAGGCGACATCATCGTCGATGGCGTCATCGACGCCAGCGGAGGCTTGCCGTCGCAGTGGTCGCCAGGGCCGGGCGGCTATCGTGGCGGACGCCCCGGCCAGCCCGCAGAAGGGCCCGGCGCGACTCCGGGCGCAGGCGCAGGCGCGGGCCACGTGCACGCCGGCGGCGCGTCGCCCGGCAGCCCGGGCGGACCGATCGCCGGATCCCCCGCGCTTAATCCGCTCGCGGGCGGGTCGGGCGGGTCGTTTGGATCGGCCAATGACGACAGCCTAAGCGGCGGTGGAGGTGGCGGCGCGGTGCAGCTTTCGGCCCTCGGTCGCGTGCGCGTAACGGCTATTGGAGGCATCAACGTCGGCGGCGCAGGCGGGGGCGGCTTGTCTGGCGTCATGGGTCGATGCTCAGGCGGAGGCGCAGGCGGCTCAGTGCTCATCGAAGGTAGCGACGTCGAAATCCTAGGCACCGTCGCCGCCAATGGGGGCGGCGGTGGAGGAAACGCGTTTTTCGAGCCCGCAGTCGGTCAAAGCGGTCAGCTGAGCGGAACGCCCGCCGTAGGCGGCATGGGCCTTGTCGTCAATGGCGGCAACGGCGGCGCAGGCGCGACGGCGCCTACGGACGGCACCCGCGAGATCGATTCTATAGGCGGCGGAGGCGGCAGCGGCGGGCGCGTTCGCGTGCGCTCGGTCAATCCGCCTGCCCTCAGCGGCACGATCTCACCGACCGCCGGGCTGCAAGTCGACACGATTCCCTAGGCCGACGCGATATTGCCGAACGCGATTCGCATTGTGCTACCGAGAATCCACCGCGCTATGGAGTGAAGTACGCGCTGCATATCGAGTGACTCGACACGGAGCCGCCGGTGAATATGTGATAGCCAGCCTTGCACATCTCGCGCACTTCGGCAGCGGTGAACGAGCATGTTCCTTCAGCGAGTGCCGCGTTGCTCCAATAATCTCGCCCGTTGGCCGACGCGATGAACGTGTCCGAAGCGCTGGCGCCGCGTAGCTGGTGAATCACAACGAACTTGTACTCCTCGGGCGATACCGGCGGATTGTGTTTCGTGGACCACCGCTTGCGCCCGATTTCGACGATGAACGGCAAGTCCATTCCCGTCGACTCCTGAATGACTGTCCAAGGCAGTTCCTGCCACCTTTTCTTAGAAACCGTCCAGTTTCCAGGGGACTGACCCGCAGCGTCTGGGAACGTCCGTGTTCCCCATCCTTGGGGCAGATGACCGTTGAAATCTCCCGTCAACGCAAGCACTGGCACCTTGCCAGCGGATTCTCCCAGCTCACCAATCGGCTCCCGCATGCGAAGCGAATAGACGAACGGACTCCGGCTCGTCTCAGCCCGACATCGACCCTGGTCCTCGTATAGGTACTCGAGTGGAGACCCGTCGAACGCAAATTTATCGGTCGCGTCACCGGCCGCGTCCCCTTGCTCCGCAACGCAACCCGCCGACATCGCAACGAATACCGAGGCGACCAACGCCCCCCGAATCTGCGCATTCCAAACCAACTGATTGCCAACCAACATCATTCCCTACCTAACTCGTCTCCCGCCGATTTCGGCGCCCTCCCCGGCAGCCGCGCGGAGTATTCCACAAAGTCGCCAGGACGCTACCGAGCTAGTTTGTCTAGGGTCTGGCACCCAGACCCTCTCGTTCGGGATACGATCCCGAACGATTCACCCAAGCTCCCCCGCCAGGAACCACGTGACCTGGTTGCGTGAGGGTAATCTGCTGGGGCCCCGCCGCTCCGCGGTGGGGCGGACGCGAAGCGGCCGGAGTTGGGAGAGGGACCCGCGCGGGTCGTACCCGCGGGGGGGAGGGTTTGCCTCAAACCCTCCGAACAACACAGTCACCCAAGCTCCCCCGCCAGGAGGCACGTGACATGGTTGCGTGGGGTCAAACTGCTGGGGCCCCGTCGCGGAGCGATGGGGCGGCCGCGAAGCGGCCGGAGTTGGGAGGGGGGCCCCGCGGAATCGTATTCCGCGGGGGGAGGGTTTGCTTCAAACCCTCCAGAAATACTGCAGCTACAGCCGAATGACGGGGTCGTCAGCCTCGTTCGTGTCGCGGGAGCTCGAGCAGCCGCGGTCCGCTTCGTCGATGTTGCCGTCGCCGTCGTTGTCTACGCCGTCGCTGCAATGCGGGTTCGGCGACTCGAACGCGTCAAAGGAGTCAAAGCAACCCGGGTCGTCGGTGTCGACGTCGCCATCTCCATCGTTGTCGATGCCGTCGCTACACTGCGGGGGATTGGGGAACTCGGTGTTGTCGAAGCGGCTGGTGCACCCCGGATCAGGATCGGTGCGGTCGCCCTCGGCAACGCCTCCCTCTTCACCACCATCGTGGTCGATGAAGCCGTCGCCATCGTTGTCGATGCCGTCGCTGCACTGCGGCATGAACGACCCGCCTTCGGATGTGTCTCGCTCCTGCTCGCAATCAGGATCGTTCGGGAAGTCGGTCAGCCCGTCGCCGTCATTGTCGAGCCCGTCGAAGCACGCCGGCTCCGGGAACTCGAAATCGCTCGGGAAGTCGCACCCGGGGTCGTCCGGGAAGTCGATCAGCTCGTCGCCATCGTTGTCGATGCCGTCGTTGCACTGATTCTTGAACTCGGTCGGGTCGTCGGGGCTTTCGCAGCCGCGGTCGCCGGGGAAATCCATGTTGCCGTCGCCATCGTTGTCGATGCCGTCGCTGCACTGCGCGACCGCTGACCCAGCTTCTGAAGAATCGAACGGCGATTCGCAGTCCGGGTCTTCGCCGAAGTCCGTAAGCCCATCGCCATCGTTGTCCGCGCCGTCGCTGCACTCACGCGAACCTTCGCGATCGAACGGGCTGGTGCATCCCGGGTCGTTCGGGAAGTCGGTGAGCCCGTCGCCGTCGTTGTCTTGGCCATCGGAACACTCGGGGCCGTCTTCGGAGCTATCGTTGCGACTGCTGCACCCGCGGTCCTCCGGGAAATCGACCAGGCCGTCGCCGTCATTGTCGACCCCGTCGGCGCACTGGCGCGGCGACTCGGAGCCATCGCTGGGGCTCGAGCAACCGAGGTCGTCGGGGAAATCGATCAAGCCGTTGCCGTCGTTGTCTGCGCCGTCGGAACACTGCGGGTCGTCTTCGCGCGAATCAGTGGGGCTTGAGCAGCCCGTATCTTCCGGGAAGTCAGTCTTGCCGTCGCCATCGTTGTCGATGCCGTCGATGCACTGCGGCGTATCTTCCTGGGTATCGGAACGGCTCGAACAGCCCGGGTCCTGCGGAAAATCAGTGCGGCCATCGCCATCGTTGTCTTGGCCATCCGAGCACGCCGGTTCAGGCGACTCGGCAAGGTCGGTGCGGCTCGCGCAGCCTGGGTCTTCAGGAAAGTCAGTCTTGCCGTCGCCATCGTTGTCCTGGCCGTCTGCACATTCAGGATCGGGCGCCTCGGTAGGATTGAATCGGTCGTTGAGGCAGCCCGGATCGCTGGTGTCGATCAGACCATCTCCATCGTTGTCTTCCCCGTCCGAACACTGGGGGTCGGGCTCTTCGGTAAGATTGAAGGGTTCGCCGCGACAGCCGGGATCTTCCAAATCCACCAAGCCATCTTCATCGTTGTCTTTGCCGTCGGCGCAAACCAAGTCGCCAACCTGCAGCGCGTCTACGCAGCCGCCCGCAAACACGAGCGCAAAGAGCCCCAGCCACACGAATCGCTTATGCAAAGAAGATCGTCGCATCGTCCCCCCCCAACGTTGGTACGAACCCGCAGGCCGGAGCAGATGTCTCGGCCCAATCTGCGAATACGGCCCGCGACGTAATCACGGGCGCGAGAGGAAATCAATAGAATCGCGACGCCGGGTTGAGATCAGCCGCGTTTTGCAAAATCACCCTCGAGGCTGTCCTCATTGACGATGATGTCACAAAAACCCAACAGATAAGACAAAATCGTCACAAATTTGGATATATTTGTGACGATTTTGCCGAGGACTGCGCGAAGTCCCAAAGCTTCTTCGACGACCGGACGATCGAATTTGCCTTACGCGCTCCACCGGCCCGGTTTTGTCTTGTACCCGAATCGTTGCGATTGATATGAGCATCATTCGGGAACCACATGATTCGGGGATCAAGGAGGGCGTGATGCGACGAATAAACAAGAGGCTGAACGACAAGAAACATCTGCTGGTCGGGCTTATCGTGATTGGGGTGCTCGCCTTGGGCGCGGTCGCGGGCGCACAATACGGATGGAAGCCGGGCGGAATGCCGAGCAGCGAAGCGATCGCGTTTGCCGAGCGCACTAGCGATTTGATGACCAACACGGTCGTCGCGGCGCTGGTTCAGGAGATCAACGAGACCACGCCCGAGAACGTGCAGGAGGGAAACCTTTCGATCGGTTTGATCTTCGACGACCGCAACCCAAGCATGCGACTCGTCGGAACCCTCGGGCCGCTTCGCCAGAACGACCGCCCCCGGGACGGGTTCGAGCGCGACGCATTGGCCGCCGCGCTCGAAGGCGAGCCCTACACCGACGTCGACCGAATCCGCGGCCGCTGGTTCTATCGGCGCTCGATTCCGCTGAGCAACTTCGCGCCGCAATGCGCGCTATGCCACACCAACTTCGCCGGCCTTCCGTCGACCGAATACGTCGGCGCGCTCATGTTGCGCATCCCCATCAGACCCAGGTACGGGCGCCCCTAGTAGACTGGTGTCAAACACTCTGACGACCTTTTGTGACACTTTTCTGACGATAAGTTTTCAGTATTCCTGAGGTCAATTCGACGGAAAACAGGCGCTTCGGCTGGCGCCAATGGACGAATTCGCCCATATCCCAGACGTCTGAGAGAGCTTGAATCGCTATGGCGAACAATCCAGGAAGAAGTAGATGTTCCGTTCCACAGCCGCCCGACTCGCTTTTGTCTTAGTTTTCGCCGCGCCCGGTCTTATCGGTTGCTCCGCCGAGGTCGCAGAGACCGAAGAGACGATTGAGGAGAAGCACACTGGGCGTGCGCTACTCGCCAGCTGCCGAACAGCGAAGCTCTTCGTGGACCAGTATCACGACATCGTTGGCCAGATATACGATCCCGGAACGGGGATCAATCACCCTGTTCGCCTGGTTCCGCGGAAAGCCAAAGGGGGCTGCTGGCATCGCGCGCCGGGCAGCGTGAACAACCAGTGGGCTCATTTCGACCAAACGAAGCACGAGTACAAGGCAGGTCCGTTCTACGACAACACAGTCACCACCACGATACAGCTGTGGAAAGACGTCGAAACCAACGGGCATGCGCTAGGAACGTGCAAACCGCCAGCCGACAACCGTGGCGAGTTGGCGATATACGGACCGGTTTCAGCGGTTACGTCATGTCACTTTCTCAACATGTCGCTCCTTACGCAGCTTCACTCCCACACATGGCGCTAGTGGGCCGCGACGTAGTCCGCAGCCGCCGCGTTTGACCAAAGAGCATCGCGGATCGACACTGTGGTGGTGGCGCTTCGCAGTTGTCTCTTATCGATGGCCATGCTCAGCGTGTTTGGTTGTCGAACGGGCCTTGAACAGCTCGTGACCAACGATGCGGCGGTAATCGTCGTGGTCTCCGATGCTGGAAGCTCAAACCGCGACGCAGCGCTGAGCGACGCGCAGCCAAACGATGCCTCAATGGGAGGCGATTCTTCGATCGGGTCAGACGCGGGAGCACGCGACGGCGGGTCGGGAATGGATAGCGCGACGTGTCCCGGAACGAGGAGTGCGACGCCGAGTTTTGTGAGAAGCGTTGCATCCGGGGACCAATCCGTCTGGACGAACCTCGACACGCTCGATGCGTCCGACGACGACGCTGCGCAAACGAGCCTCACGTTTTTCGAACGCGAGAGCGAGCGCCTCGAAGCGACTTCATTCGGATTGGATATTCCCCCGCAGGCCACGGTCACCGGCATATCGGTCGCCGTGCGCCGACGGGCGTCGTTCATGGGCGTCATCGATTCCCAAGTTCGTTTGATTCGAGACGGCGCACCGGTAGGTCAAAACCGAGCCTTGCTCGCCGAATGGCCCAACGCGTTCGCCGAACAAACCTACGGAAACCCCGGCGACACCTGGGGCCTCACCTGGACCCGAGAGCAAATCCGTGCTCCCGGATTCGGAGTCGGCATTCGCGCGGTGACAGACCTCGGCCTGGGCATCGACATCGCGATCGACTTGGTTCGCGTCACCGTGCACTACACCTGCAACAACTAGATTGCGGCGGTCGCAAGCGCTCCGCCCGCAGCGGGATCGGGACCAGGAGCGGGAGCCGGAACGGGATCAGGAACGGCGTCGGGATCGGGCGGCAGGTTTGGGTTCGGGAGAGGCGCTAGCGCTCGGAAAGGTCGACAGCCATCGTCGTCGGATGACTGCTCGACGGTTTTTTAGGCCGAGCCGCGCTGATCTCTTTGCCACATCGCTGCCACCATGTATCCGCGTCTTGTTGGGTCCAGTGCGGTATGGGTACGCGCTCGAGGGCTTCGGCCAGGGCTCGTCCGGAAGGCGGACGGTCGCCAGGGCGCTTTTGAAGGCAGGCCATAATTACCGCCTCGAGCTCTGGGGGAATCGATTCGCCACCTCCTGATAACGGGCGTTCTGAACACAGAAGTTCTGAAAACGGACGCGGCGTCGACTGAAGATGGTGCGAGCAGACCTCCATGATGGTGTCCCCATCAAAGACGTGACGGCCTGCTAAAAGATAGTAGCCCACCGCGCCGAGCGCGTAGAGATCGCTTCGGGGAGACACTTTGCCGGGAACTTGAATCGCTTCGGGGCTCAGATAGTGGGGCGTTCCCATCACGAGATTTGGGTCGGTGCGATCTGTAGCGTCGGCGTCGATGCTTTTGACGAGACCGAAATCGAGGACTTTGGTCACATCGCGCTCGCCTCCCTGGTCGACGAGCATGATGTTGCTGGGTTTGATGTCTCGGTGGATCAAGCCGGCCGCATGCGCCTCGTCGAGCGCACCCGCGGCGTGCCGAAGGATGTGTACGACGCGGGCGGGAGGCTGCCGGCCGATAGCGTCGACGATCTCCTGCACCGTCGCACCGTGTAAGAGCTCCATCGCGTAATAAAGGAGCCCATCGGGGGTCTTTCCATAGTCATAAATCCTGACGGTATGGGGATGGGTGAGTTTTGCAGTGAGCTGAACCTCGCGGCGAAATCGTTCTTGTGCCGTGACGCTCACGCGTTCTTTTCGCAGCAGCTTGATCGCTGTGGGGCGTTTCAGCATCCCATGGGTAGCCTGAAACACGACCCCCATTCCGCCTTCACCGAGCTTGTGCTCGAGGATGTACTGCCCGAGGCGTTTGATGTCGCGAACTTCTTCGCGAAGCCCGTGAATGACTCGAGAGGCCAGCGAGGCAAGGGCAATGACCAACGTCCACCACATCGTCGTGACGGAAGCCGAAGTGATCGCCACGACTTGATTCGACTCGGGAGGCTGCTCCCAGCCGAGCGCCCTCCAATCGATCTGCGTGTCCGAATGAAGATAGTGCAGGTACATCGCGATCACGAGCGGAACCCCCATCGCGACCCCGAGCAGGAGCGTATGCCGGGCGGAGCTCGGCACGAAGACCGCGCGAGCAAACAAAAGAAACGAAAGGACGAAGGCGGTGCTGGTGTCAGCTCCCGCCTCCGTGGGGATATGCACCCCCACCGCGATGTACAGCCCTGTCGTCGCCAGTACTCCCGCGGTTTCAATAACGACGATGGTTTTGACCCCGTGCGCGCCTTCCCGGCAAACCAACCACATCTGAGCGCAGGGGAGAATCGCAAACAACTGAAACAAAAAATCGGGGCTCCCAAGTTCATCGACTAGCGTGCCGAAAGCGAGCGCAATCAAAAGCCGACACGCAATCGCAGTCACTCCGATCAGCGCGCCGACCTGTCCGAACGCTGCCACTCGCTTTTGCAGGAACGCCCGCGACTCTACTTGCTGCAGCTCTGCTTGCTGCAGCTCTGCTTGCTGCAGCTCTGCTTGCTGCAACTCTGCTTGCTGCGACTCTGCTTGCTCTCCATGCATCCCGATTCTCTGGTTCTCGGAAGAGGTCACGACTCGGGAATTCTCCACGCGATCCCGAAGCGGAAGAAGAACTCCCTCGGGAACGAGTCGATGTCAATCGAGTCGCCGGCTGCGTTCTTGGGTTCGAACCGGCGAAAGAATGCGTAGGCTCCGTAAGCCTCGAACCACAGCGACTCGTACACACGAACGCCCAAGGTAAGCCCGGCGCTGCCCACCGAGTAGGCAAGGTTGTCGAGGCAGCGGGCTGGATCGGCTGACGCGTCCGGGCCATCGACGCACGGCGGCTCGTCTCGAATGCCCGAGAAGCGAACGCCGTACTGGTTGCCGGCAAGCTCCGCCCGCCCGCCGATCTCGACGCGATGATGAGGAATGTACGTGGCGGAGAGGAACGCAGGAACAAACGTTTCTAGCCGAAACTGCGTGATAGGTTCCCACGCGAAGTAGAGCGCAGGAAGCGGAAAAAACGCGCCGAAGCTATATCCCGCAAGCCCGCCAAACCCGAAGACGAAGCGTTCTGAAAACGTTTTCGAAGCGAGAATCATTCCGCTCAGGCGAAGAAGGTCGGCATCGACAGCATGAAAATCGCCGGCGAGCCCCGCCGCAAACCGAAGCGCGAGAGACCAATCGCTCGGAAGGAGCTGAACGTACATGACGGGAATCTCGATCGAATGAAAAGCGCGCGGCGCCGTGAAGTCATCCGGTTGATTCGAAAACGAAACCGAATCGACATGATAAGCGAGACCGGGAATCAAAAACGCCCGTTCGGTAAGGCGCACCGGAACATTCAGCGCGGCATCGTAGGACGCGACTTGGGAAGACAACGGCGCCTGCTCTGGAATCTCGGTGCTCGGCATGTACTGCCCGCGAACCTCCACCAGATTCGGAAGCTGAGCCTGTGTGCTCGCAGAATCGACCACCCACAAAACACCAAGCGTAAGCACACCAAGCATGAATACTCGGTGCGCTCGCTTGAAACGGCTGCCTGAATCATCGTGCATCGATTGCGGTTTCGGAGTATATCGGCCTGCGACACGAGGTCCCCACGAAGTTTCTGAGGAGGTGTCCGAATGACCGCTCGCCGTTCGCGCTTGTCTGGTTCCATCTTCGTTGGCTGGTTGCTGGTTGGAAGTCTCCTCGCCGCTTGCTCAGCCGAAGTTCCCGAAGCGGCGGAGGAAGAGGTCAAACGTCTTCCGACCAACCGGTCGGTCACTAAGTGGCGGTGCTCAGATAATCTCGGCACCGCGTTTCTTTTGTCATTTGACTACGGCAGACCTACGCAATCACCGCCTGGCACCAGCGCGCGCACGTTCGTCTTCACAGAAAGCGGAGACTACGCCACCGAGACCAACGCCGCGTTTCGCGAAACTGGCGCACTCCCACCAACAGGCAGACTCATTCTCGTCACCGTGACCGTTCACGTCGCCATCGACCCTTCAAGCATTGCACTCGAATACTTTTCGAAGCCGACCCTGCTCCCCCAGAAGTCTGTGGCGATACAAAAAAGCAAAATCGACCTCGAAAACGGTGTCAAGACCGTGACGGCCTGGGAAGTTGTTTCCCGCGACAGCTTCGAGGTCCAAATCGGCGACACCGGAAATCCCTGGACATGCGTCAGGGCATTGACCGTGTGACCGAAGCGATGACCCCTGGGACACTGCGAGCCGCTGCAAGTTCGACATAAAACTACCGCAAGCGGTTCGGAACGAGCCGTTCGGGGCTCTCGACCAACCGAAGGTACGCCGGCTCGCTGATAGAAGGCGAAGAGAGCGATTCGTCTTCCACAGTGACGAAGCGACCCCATTGCGTCTTGTCTGCTCCAGCGCGAGATGGCGTTCTCGAACGTATTCCATCGAAGAGCAAGGCGTCGCCCGAGCCCCAGTAGAGCGCGATGTGAAGACGATGTTGGCGATCGAGCACGGGTATCGGGCGCGTGCCCCAGATTTCTCCGCCGCACATCGGTTCGTAGTAGGGCTCTGCGCGCACGACGTGGGCCTCGAGTTGCGCGCCCGTGATGCGATCGTGAAACGAGACGCCGAGACGCAACGCGGCTTGGTCCCAAACCCAGAGCATGAGTCGCGCGCCAGTATCTTCCACTCCGCTCTGCAGCTCATCACCGCTCAGATGCCAGTCGCGTTCGAAGTCGAAGGCATGCACGCGCGTCATCGTTTCTTGTTTCGCAATCGTTTTCTGTTTCGCGATCGTTTCTTGTGTCGCTATGTGCTTGAGCGAAAAGCGAAGCGTCTCTGGCTCGAAGTCAAACTCGCCATTCGATCGCGCAGGCCTGTCTGCGCGCATGAGGTGAATGCGCTCATGCAGCTCAACTGAACGCGTGGATGCATGAAGGCCAGGTTCGCGAAACTCCACTCTCGCAGTCTCGCGCGATTTCTCATGGACCAAAGAAAACCCTCCTGGAGGTTCGAAGGGGTCGATGGCTGCGGATACATCGTTTGGCGCGCCGAACAGCAAACACGTACGCAACGCCTGCGGGCAGGTTTTCATCCAGCGCAGCGCCGCGGTGTACCCGGCGGCCACGCCGGCTGACGAGGTCTGCCGAGATGCATTCGCCCACTCCAGCGGAAATCGCTCCACCAGGTTGGGATCGGCGGCCGGATGGGTATCGACGAGCCATGCGTGGCGACCAAACGCCAGCGCGAACACCATGCCCGGATATTCGTGCACCGGAAGCAGGCGCACAGAGTAACCAGAAAACGAATGTGCGCCGCAGCGCGACGGGCCCGAGGGTTGCGCTACGCATAGCGAAACTTGCTCCCACTGGCCCTCGCTCCACGAAACCCACAGCGCTCGGCCATCGGGCGCAAACACATAGCGCTCGTTGCGCTCGTCGTCCGCGTACATGCTTGCACGCAAACGATGCGGCGGCGGCGCAGCCTCGATCGTCACGTACGCCGCCGATACCATCCGCTCAACCGCCGTAACCTCGTCGCCAGATGCATCCACGCGCCACATCGGTGCGCTCGGCAGCTCGCCCGACGCCGAATCAGTCGGCAGAGCGCAGCTGGCCATCCAAAGACTCAAGGCCCCACCGACTGACGTGCAGCGGCGACCAAGAAGACGGCGCAACGTGCAAAACCCAAAGGCCTTCGAGCTTGGTGTGGACATGAGCGGCCCACTTCGCAGAAAGCAGGCCGACCAAATTCACGAATCATTTCAACAGCGCTTGGCGCGCGCTGTGTCTCTTCTCACGCGGCAGCGTGGCCAGGATCCCTCGATGCCCGGAAAACTCAAGGTCTTTCAAGAATTCCATTGGCGCGGATTGTGCTTTCAACCCCTGCGCAGTGACCATGCTTCACGTCACGCGGTTTCTCGCGCCAATCATGCTGGGCATCAGCGCGTGCGCGGCTCAGGCCGACCCTCCCGCCGAAAGCGCGCCGCAAGAAAAAAACGCGGCCGCATTTTTCGCCACGATCCAGTGCGCCACAGGGGGCCTCGACGAATGCTTGTCGCTGATGATTACGACGGCGTATATCGTCAGCCAATCCATCGAATCAGCTGCAACGGCTCACGACGAGAAGCCTACCTTCCAAGTCACCGCCACCAAAGACCAGCTTTTCGATCTTGCGGCGGCAGGGTTTCGAGTTGTCGCGGCCGGAATCGCCATTGTGACGCTTCCCAAAGACACCACAGACGAGGAAAAAAAAGTCGCCGACGATGTTGCGGAAGGCATCGAACGCAGCGCGACAGTAAAAGCCGCCCAGGAGCTCGGCAAGATCAGCGAAGCCACCCTCGACCATATCTGCAAAATCATGCGAACGCTTGTTGAAACCATTGGGGCCGAGAACGAAGGTTCGATTTCCGTTGGACGCACCACGAGGGCGGCCAACCACTATCTGCAGCAGAGGTTGCACCATCTCAACCTCGACATGCGGCCGTGCCTGCCCTGGGAGCCGGGAGCTAGAGTTCCGCTAGATCCTCAAGACGACGACCGTCGCCGCTAGACAAGCCGCTACCGTAAAGCCGCTACTGTAAATCTGATTGGCCGCCGTCTGGGGGCACGAGGATGTAGGCGATGCGTTCGTCGACGGTGAACTGGTTGTCTCCCACGATCACGATGCGCGCTTTGAAAAACTGTGGCTCGTCGGCTGGTGGACGCACGTCGTTTTCAAACTCGACCGTGAACTCGAGCTCGGTCCCCGCTTCGGGGCGGTCGTATCGCTCTGGGGTCAGCGATTTGATGAACTGGGTAGCGTCGAAGTCGTCCGGATTGCCGGCTACGTTTTCGAGGCGGGTGGTGATGTCGAAGGTGGTGTTGTCGACCAGTTCAGCAATCGCATCGACCACCGTTTGATCAATACCCGTTCCGTCTTCCCGCACGGTATACACTAGCGGCTCGCCTGCATTGTTGACCGCGCCCGTATCGCGCGCGATGGCGTGGTAGTCTGGGCGCGCTCTGCCGCTGTTGTTGCTTTCGATGCTGATGACCCGTGCGCCAATCTCTTTGAGTGACGCCAGTGCCTGGGCGTAGGTCGGTGCGCCAGGAAGCGCCCCATATCGGTCGCCCCCGGTCGGACCATTGTGGAACGGGAATTCGGCGATCAGCACCACAATAGGAAGTACCCCTGGACGAAAGCACGCCACCCCAACCCGCGACCCGTCACACGAGGCCGCCTCGGTCGTTCCCCTCGGCCACATCAACGCCTGGCCACTCACCGTCGACCATAGCGCGGGAACGTGGCTTTCCGCGTCGTCTCTGCCGTTCTTGCAAGGCAGCCCCTGCACCGCGTCGACGATATCGGGAACGCCGTTGGCGCTGCCCGATATCGTCCCCACATCCGCTCCGTTCTCATCCACCGGAGGGCATTTCTCCGCCGTCGAAGCCAGCGACCACGCGCCCACGTCTTCATTGATGGGCGCGACCCTTCGAAGGAGGAAAAACGGCAGATCGGCGGCTGCTCCCGGCACCGCCTGGTCTGTGCCGTAGCCTTTATAGGGATAATCCGAAAACCCACCAAGCCCGACCTCGGCATCGCGGATGCGCTCTTTGATGCCGGGAATCACCGTGCTCACCATGCCTTTGATCAGCACCGTGCGCTCGAGGCGCATCGAATGCGACGTGTCCATGAGCAAGAAAACATCGGCGACGTTGGCCCGCGTTTTGACTTTGAACATGCGCGTTTCGCGGTCACCTTCGAACGGAAGCTCAAGGTAGAAGTCACCGTCCGGAAGAGCGCTATTCGGGTCGGTCGGGTTGCTTTGAAAGCCGCGTACTTCGGCGAAATCTGAGTAGCCATCGCCATCGCTATCCACCGCGTTGGGATCGGTGCCGAGCTGCGCTTCTTCTTCGTTCGAGAGATAGTCTCCGTCGGAATCGATGTCCGAGGGTACTCGCACCGGGCCGCTGGCGGTTCCGTTTCCGCTCGCCGCGCTGCCCGGCGAGCGATCGGATATCGACGTACCGCTCGCGCAGCCGGCCAAGAACGCCATGGTCATCAAGAATGCAGCCCGGGACCCGGGACAAGGCAAAGAGATCGAAAAGAATCCATTCACGGTTAGACAAGTTCTCCAGGGTTTTCTTGGTTGCTGGGCGGTACACACAATTCACGCAAGAAACGTTCCCTTTCTCAGCCGCACCCCTGGACTCGCCCCGACTTCGCCTATGCCCCCAGAATCCTGAAGTTTTTTGCATGCCCCATGCACCTCAGCCTCAGCAAACGTCGAAGTATGAGGACAACTCGCCTGAGTCCTCTGTCTCCAGCGCCGGGGCCATCGTTCCCCTCTCCTCCCGAAAAGCGCACCCAAAAAACAAAATAAATTCGGCGGTTTGCCGATTTCAGCGCGCAATGGAAGTCGGAGGCGCGGATATTGCTTCGAATGACCACATGGCTAGACGCGAACACAACCCCCGGACGCACGTTGGCGCTCATCGCCATGCACCGTTCCGCTTGAGCCTTCCTTTGCTCGCAGGCTCGCTGCTCGCCGGGCTCACGATGGTCTCGTGCTCAAGCTCGCCGGCCGCGGTCGAACGGGTGGCGATGCCGGAAGAGCCTTCCTGCACCAGCAACAAAGATTGCGACCCGGGCTTCTATTGCGAAACGTCGGTTGGCGAATGTCTCTCCGCGGTGCTCGAGCGGTGTGAATACCGACCGTTGACGGATGGCTTTCGCATTCGCGAGGAATGGGCCTGGTCTCAAGACGCAGAGGTATTGCCCGAGTACAACCAGATCATGATGACCCCGATGGTCGCGAATCTCACCGACGACAATGGCGACGGCGAAATCAATGCCGATGACGTGCCCGACGTCGTGTTCCATACCTTCACCGGTTTCAACTACTTGACCGACGGCGTGATTCGAGCGGTTTCGGGAGATAGCGGAGCGCGGGTGTGGCCGGCGGCGGAGCCCGGCTTCCGGACGAACCCCGGCTCGCATATCGCCATCGCTGATGTCGACCCCGCCTCACCAGGCCCCGAAGTGATGGCGTGTGAAGTGTGGGCTCCGAATCCCGCGATGCCGGGAGCCACCCAGGGAGCGCTGGTGATTCTGAAGGCCGACGGGTCGGTGCTCCATCGCACGCGCGAAGTGACCGGCCAGAACTGCTTCGCTCCGTCGGTAGCCGATCTCGACGGCGACGGAAACCCAGAAATCGTCGATGGGCGAAAGATTTTCCGCGGCGACGGCACTGAGCTTCGCTCTCTTCCTGCCGGCGCCAGCACCAGCGCACTGGTCAACATTGACGACGACGAAGATCTTGAAATCATCTTCTCCGATCGCGCCTACAACCACGATGGTTCGCTCGTCTGGGAACGAGCCGCTGGCGAACCGGGCCCCGTGCGCGGCATCGTTGCCATAGCCGACCTCGACGCCACCGGAGACGGCGCGGAGCCCGAGCTCATCGTCATGGATGGAAGCACCCATTCTCTCTGGGCATTCGACGCCGGCACCGGCGCGCATCGCTGGGGCCCCTCAGATATCAACCCCGCTGGAGTGTCGCACGAGAAAGGCATCCATGGCGGCGGGCCACCACTCATCGCCAACTTCGACGACGACCCCAACCCTGAAATCGGCGTCGCGGGCGGCTTCGCCTACACAGTATTCGGACACGATGGAGCGCGGCAGTGGCTGAAAAACACCAACGATCTTTCGTCGCGGGGTACCGGATCGAGCGTGTTTGATTTCGAGGGCGATGGCGTTGCCGAGGTGCTCTACAACGACGAACTCAACTTTCACGTGTACAAGGGCCTCGATGGTGCCGATTTGCTCAAACAGTGCAATACGAGCGGCACGCTCAGCGAATTTCCCATCGTCGTCGACGTCGACAACGATGCACGCGCCGAGGTTGTGCTCATGGGCAACAACTACGGCAATCAATCGTGCGCCGATGGAAACCCGTCGGGCAACGGCATTCGGGTACTCGGTCATCCGGAGGGCGAATGGGTCGGCTCACGACGCATCTACAACCAGTTCTCGTACCATGTCACCAACATCAACGAGGATGGCACCGTGCCTAAGCGAGAAGATCCCCACTATCGACTTCCGCTCACCAATAGCTTTCGCCAAAACATCGCGCTTTTTGATGTTCCCGATCTGATCGCGGAGGACATCGAAGTCGGTACAGGCATGTGCCCTGAGCACCTCGACGTCTCGGTCAATATCATCAATCGCGGCGCAGCCGTATCGGCGCCCAACGTGCCTGTCAGTTTCTTTATCGTCGGCGACGACAACACGAGAACGTTCGCCGGACAAGGCAAGACATCGAAGCGTCTGAAGCCAGGAGAATTCGAGCGTGTCTCATTCGCCTACCCAGTGCCGGAGGAGCAACTCGACGCCGAGCTCCGCTTCATCGCCGCAATCAACCATCCCGACCACGAGCCGCTGACTGAGTTTCGGGAATGCCACACCGACAACAACGACTCCGACACCGCCGCAAACGAATGCAAGGCACTCTTCTAGGCCCTGACGACCCGGCCTAGCGCTCTGACCGATCGAGTCGAACCACGATCCGCGCCCGACCAACTTTCGAAATGTTGACGGTCTTTTTGATGGCCGGCTCTTTTCCGTATGGCAAGAGCGTGAGCACGTGGCGGCCATTGGTCAGCTGAAACGTGATCGGCGAGCGGCCGATATGGGTGCTACCTAGGAAAATTTCCGCCCACCCGGGGGGCGTGACCACGCTGACCGGAACTGAAACCCGTCCAGCTTGGGACGATTTGGTCTGAGATTCTGTCGTAGCTTTGGTCGTACGAATCTTTCTGACACGACCCCTCTTCGCGCGTTTTCGTCGAACGGTTCGCTTCACGTCGACAGATTGCTCTGCGGCGAGGGGAGTCTTTAGAGTATCGCCGCGAGCCTTTGAGGACTGATGGCGTGTTCGATCGCCGGCCGTTCGCGCTGCGACATCGGTCGGCGCCCGATGCCCGTTTTCCTCCTCGGGCTGTCTAACTGCCGGCTCGTCTGCAGGCGTGTCGAAACGTGGCTCTTGCCTGAGTAAAAGGCTCAGCGCGCCGCCCAAAACCAAACCTCCAGCTCCCCATATCCACCAGCTTCTTGTCCGCTGATTCGTTACTTTTTTCAGCGCTTGCGTGGCGTCTCCTTCAGACCACGCCTCATCGCGAGGAAAGTGAAGAATACTTGGCGTGGGCTGGTGGCTCGGACGCACACGACGGAGAGCGCGCTCTAGCGTTTTGCGACGACTCGCGAGCCGTCGAGCAAACGCCTCCTGCATCCACTCCGCGAGCTCTGAGAGGTTCAGTCCGCCTTGGGCAGAAATATAACGATCAAGGTCTCTCGCGAAATCGCGGGCGGAACCGTAGCGCCGTCCGCGATAGGGTGACAGCGCGCGCATGACGATGGCGTCAAGCTCAGGAGGGAGCTCGGGCCGAACTTCTGACGGAGGCTTGATAGGATGGCGCAACAAAAGATTGGTTACCTGCGCGCGCGTCCCCTGCGGGATCAAACGCCGAAGGGTGAGCATTTCGTAGAGGCATACGCCGAGCGACCAAATATCGGCTCGGCGATCAATCGGATGCCGTTGCAACAGCTCGGGGGCCATGTAGCCAATGTTCTCGCGAAATGATTCTGCGGTTGCAAATCGCTCATCTCCGGTCACGCGGGCGATGCCAAAATCCATGACCCGGACGCCGCCGTCATAGCTGACCATCAAGTTCCGAGGGGCGACGCTGCAATGGACGAGTTCAGTGGTCGTTCCTTCCAACCCACGCAGCTCATGCCCGGCATGGAGACCCTCACAAGCTTCGGCCAAGAAACGACTCACGATGAGCGCATGTGTTTGCGCACGGGCTTTGGTTCGTTGCTTGGCGAGCTTTCCTGCGATGGTCGTCAGCGTTTCGCCGAACACGTAGTCCATTACAAGATAATAGGTCCCGTTGTCGTGGCCGAAATCGTACACCGGACACACGTTGGGATGGGTCAAGCGTGCTGCGAAGCGCGCCTCGTCATGAAGCATCTGCACGAACGCTTCGTCGGCCGCCAGATGCGGGTGGAGCGCCTTGACAGCACAGAGTTTGTGGAACCCGCTTGAGCTCTCGGCACTCGCCAAATACACCACCGCCGACGGCCCCGAAGCGATTTCACTACACACGGTATAGCGGCCGAAGCGATGCGGAACGCCAGTCGAACCACGGCGCGACTTGGCTCGAAACGATGTCGTAGCTACATCGTCTGGGTCAACCCTCTTCACAGCCTGCCGCCTTCAGCATCCACCGCCCTCAGCCCTGTGTGAGCGTGTCACATCGTGGGCCGCTTATAGTCTAGCGGACGTTGGAGGGCGAAGCTGGTCACGAGACGGGAACCTAGCGGACGCTATAGCCAAGCTGCGCGCCTTCGAGGTACCCCGGGCTACCATTTGAAAGCTCCGCGCCGCTTCTGAGCGCGCCTTCTCGTACCCCGAAGAATACGTAGGCCTTGCCCTCTTCGACGATGGTTTGGCTGTTGTAGCTCCATCTGCCGACCACGATGTCGCGAAACCCATCGCCGTTGACGTCTCCAACCGCCGACACCGAAGCCGAACTCAGTCGAAGCGGCGAACGCGCGCCTACCTCGGGCGACTCGAGCGCGTTCGAATCTTCCGGGGCAAGGCCTTCCACCGACCCGAAGAGCACGGCGATGGCGGCGTCGGTCTTGCTGCGAAGCGCAAACGAAGACGCGCGCGCAACCAAATCGCCGAACCCATCGCCATTGACGTCGCCGCCCGATAGGGCAAGCGAACTGCTCGGTCGCAGAAACTCGGAAAGGTCTTGCGCCGGCGACATCGACGCGCCCGAGCGCCCGCCATGAAAGACAAACGCTCCTGCAATGACATCGCCAAACCCATCGCCATTCACATCGCCAAGGCCCGAAACCTTTCCTGCATCCTCCGGCGCAATCACGCTGGGGAGCGACAACTCCACATCAGGAGTGTTCGACAAAACATCTGGCGCCCCGTAGATCAGATACGCCGGAGGCGAAGAATCTGTCGATCTCTTGTGCCCGACGACGATGTCTGCGTACCCGTCGCCATTGACGTCGCCTGCGGACGATAGCGTTCCGCCAAACGTCGCCTCCACCTCTTCGAACGGACCTTGCGTCGAAAAGGATGGCTGTTCGCTCAGTCCGCTCGCGGCACCGAGATACACAAACACTTTTCCTTGTGCCTCAACGCGCTGGTGATGGCGCGGCTGACCCACCACGACATCGGAAAACCCATCCCCGTTGACGTCGCCGGCTGAGGCCACCGCGTAACCAAACTCTCCAAACGCCTGACGGTCGGGATTTTCGAACACCAACGACGGCGTCTCGGCAAGACCGCGTTCGCTTCCGAAATATACATAAGCGTAGCCTTGTTCTTCGACTCCGCGTGATTCGAGCGGGGAGCCCACGATAAGATCGGCAAAGCCATCGCCGTTCACGTCGCCAGCTTCTGAAACCGAGGTTCCGAAGCGCGCCCCCCCCTCGTCGGCGGGGCTATCGAGAATCAAATCCTGAGTTCGAGAAAGCGCGCCGTTTCCCGTGCCGTAGTGAATATGCACTTGCCCTTCGTCGGCCTCGCTTGCCGAGGTTCCGCCGCCCGGCGACCCCAGCGCGATATCGCTGAACCCGTCACCATTGTAGTCGCTGGGCAATCGACCCACGTCTACATACCGAACCCGACTCCAGGTCGAACACGCCCGCTCGTCTCGGCACGCCCGCACACGCCAGAAATATCGCCGCCCGACCGGAGGTGTATCAGCGACCAGGAGCGCCTCTTCGGGAACGAACCCGATCACATCGTCGGGAGCGCCTCGATCTCGAATTGCATCTGACGATTCGGTCACGCCCACGTCAAGCTCAGGACTCTCAAATGCGCATTCCCCGAAATCGCCAGCACACGAATCATCAAGCTGAAGCTGATAAAACTCCGCTTCGCCGACCGGCTCCCACAAAAACTTAGGGCGAAGCGGGTGATGAACCGGAGCTTCCCCATGCTCGCGAGCATCCCGCGCATGCATCGCGCCCGTGGAAAACCCATTCCACGGAAATCGAACCGCGGGGGAAGAAAGCGAACCCGCTGTTGCACCATCCAAATCGACGCATCGCCCATCAACATCGACCAAACCTTCGTCGCATACGCACACCTCACCATCAAACGCGCTGCCATCAGGACAGCGCGCAGTCGCGCACGCGCCCAACGTCAGGAGGGGAACGATCGAACGCATGAACACCGCCCCAGCGCGTGAAACACGCTGTACCGTGCGCACTGTTCTTCCCGAGCGCACTGTTCTTCCCGAGCGCACTGTTCCCCCCGCTGGCAACGACTCCCCTCCGCGATCGATGCAGCCCGCACTACGTTGCTGCGGTCGGCAGTGTGTTTACTTTGGTCGATAAGGGCTGATCCGCGCAACCCGACCGCGTTTGTATGGAATCGGCCATGAAGTGGGGCCTCACGACCCTTGCATGCGCTGCGCCACAACAAATGCACCACAGGCACCGCTATTTCGAATTGAATCGCGACCAGTCGTCAACCATCGCCGGTGACCACCCTTTGGCAAGAATGGCGACAAATCACCTTTCGAGGTACTAGTGGTTGGTTGGTACGCCTGTTGTCCGGTTGCTTCGCCTCGCTTGTGGAGGTCTGACGTGAACGATGTATCGAAGGTTTTTCCAGAAGCCGCGCGGAGCCACAGCATTGCTTGTCGATCGTGGCGGCGGTTGGTCAATGACGGGAGCGCACTGCTCGCGCTAAACATGATTCTTGCAGGCTGCGGTGGGGCCCGTTGTCCAGATGGACGCATGTTTTTGGATGGTAGATGCTCATGCGGCGAAGGACTGGTCGACGTAGACGACCAATGCCTCTCGGCCGATGGAGGTATGAATTCAGACGCGCAACCAATCGAACCGCCCGCTTCTGATGTGGTCGTGCGATTTCCTTGGAACGGGTACGCGACCGGCAGCATCCACGCGGCCGGTGAACGCACGGGTGATTCCGCGCCGATGACCAATCCTCTGCGCCCTAAGTTTCTCTGGGAGCAGGTGGATGATGCGGTGTTCTACCAGTTTCAGGCAGATGATTCATGCGATACCGCAGCGTTCGCGGAATGCGCATTTGAAAGCCCGGAGCTCGATACACAAGTTGCTGAGTCTTCCGAAGACGCTCCCTCAGGAGACATCCCGGAGTCGACCCTTGGTTTCATTCCGGATGAAGAGCTGCCTGTGGAGGAGAGAACCGAGGCACCGGTGGGCACGCGCTACTACTGGCGCGTGCGCGCGTGCACCGAAGAAGATGTGTGTTCGGCGTGGAGCCGTGTGCGCTATCTGAATGTGGGTCGATTGCCGAATGACTACGACGGCGACGGGTTCAGCGATGTGGTGGCTGGAGCGCCGGATGGACAGAGCACCACGAGAGCCGCGGAAAACGGTGAGGGCATCGTGCAAGTTCACTACGGGCTCAGCTCCGGCATGCTCTCTTCGACGCAGGACCTGCTGCTCGACAACCCCGTGGATCAGATGGACGGTGCGTTCGGAAGATCCGTGTCAGAAGCAGGTGACGTGAACGGCGACGGCTTTGCTGATCTCATTGTGGGGGCGCCCAGCCAATCCAACGGTGCAAACGGAGAAGGTGTTGCATACGTATTTCTGGGCTCGGAATCTGGTCTTTCTGAAGAGCCTGATCTGATTTTGGACAACCCAGAAAACCAAGCAGGTGGCGGTTTTGGCAGCGCGGTCGCGACCGCCGGCGATATCAACGGGGACGGCTTTGCTGATGTCTTGGTCGGAGCGCCTTTTCAGGACGACGCTTTTTCGGCACAAGGGAAGGTATTCCTCTATTCAGGCTCAGCGAATGGGCTGATCACCGAACCGGCCCGTTCGCTGGTGAGCCCCACGGCGGCAGAGCGCGCGGAGTTCGGAGGGAGCCTGTCAAGTGCCGGCGATGTCGACGGGGACGGCTATCCGGATGTCGTGATAGGCCACTCCCGAGACGCCTCGGATGAGATTGATCCTCCCGTCTTCGTTTTTCATGGGAGCCCGAACGGTTTGTTGGATGAACCAAGCACCACGATGATGCTTCCTGAGCAAACACCTACTTCTCAGAACTTCGGAACGGTATCCCGCGCAGGAGACGTGAACGGCGATGGATACGGAGACATCACCGTCGGGCTTTTCGTCTATCACGGAGGCCCAACCGGTATTGGAACTGTCCCCGCTGCAGACGCATCCGCAGAACTGCGAGAACGCTACGTCCAATTTGCGTCTACCAGCGGAGACTTCAACGGCGATGGGTTTCACGACGTACTGATGATCATCGGCCGCTTTCCTTCGTTTCGCGTTACCGCCTTCTTCGGTTCCACTGCTGGAATTGATCTGTCATCTTTTCAGGATATTCCCCCGCCCACCGATTCGCAGTATGTATCTGCCGGCTCCGGCATTGGAGATATCAACGGCGATGGGTTCAATGACATTGTGTTGGGAGACCCTATTTACGGACCTCCTCCGGGCAGCTCCGCGATTAACGTAGGTCGCGCTCACGTATTTCTAGGCTCTTCGACCAGCATCAACACCGTCGCGAGCAGCACACTCGAAAATCGAGGTGTTCGAATCCTAGATCGCGCGCTTCTCGGATTTAGCGTCCGCTAAGATCGGCCTCTTCATGAGTTTTTGTCAGCGTAACCCCAGAAAAGTTGCGCATCCCACGCATTCGGCAGCGCGCAAACTCCAATGCGATGACTCGGAGCTTAGTCGCCGGCGGCAATCACAGCGCGTACTGAATCGGCGGTGACCGCTTCGCGGATCCATCGTTCAAGTACTTCGGAATCTCCGCACGACCCAATGCGCGCGCGATCTGCATCGGACAGCGCCAGCCCGCGAGCTACGGTCGCTGTCTCCAATAGCGCTCCGCTTCTTCGTAGGAAATCACTGAGTAGTCTTCTGGACGACGTTCTGGGGCACGCGAAAAATGTTTGTTGAGCCATTCATTGAGATATTCGATTTCCTTCGGAGCCCAGTTCTTAGTGAACACGCTCTTTCGTTTCCCGCCTGCGATCACTGTGGTGATAGCCCTCCAGCCATCCTCCAACAGCACATTGACGTACTCTTCGGAAAGCTCGGGAAAACGTATCGCGACCAGCAGAGCTTTGAGCTCTTCGAGCTCTCGTGGCGCTAGCCGAAACGAACCCCTACGCCACTCCACTAAGATCCCCGTTGGAGTGATGGTCCTATCTGGAATCACGTGAATCACGTTCCCCTCGGCATCCACAGACGTCACCCAATAGCCACCCGCCTCCCAGTCATCGCTCGATTTGTAGAAAACAAAATCACGGGCGCTTCGAATGGGAAAATCCTCGGTTCGATATCTTTCCGAACCGAAGCGCTCGGACCTTCCGCGAACTGCGTTGCTCACCCAGCGCGGGTAATTTCCGAGCACAGCTCCCGAAACTGCCAGCGCAACCGCAAATGCGATGGCCCATGCTCGACGCGGGTAGGTCACGTGCCACCCTTTGGCCAGGGAAAATGAACGCCCCCATCGGGTGGATTTCCCCACGGAAGACGCCGAAAATAACCGCGCCGCCCTTGAACCGTCGCCTCGAACTGCGGAGGTGGCCGAAAACGGGATCCGCGCCACTTTACCGAACGGACTGAAACTCGCCGGTCAGAAACTGCGCCAATCGGATCGTCGAGGAAGTGATGTTTTATGCGACGGATCCAGGGGTACGCATGCCATGCGTCAAAGCGCATGCCCCGCCCCATGACATCAGACTTTTGATAGCCGCGACCATAACCGTCGTACTTGTCGGGATCGCGACGCGCAGCTTTCGCATTTACGTGGTCGAGCCCCAAGTAGTGCCCCATCTCATGCACCGCTGGGATTTGGCCTCGAGCCATGGGATCTTTGCGTGCATCTAAATCCAGATGGTCTAGGTAGCCGTCCTCGCTGTCAAAGATGCTCTGGAGACGGCCTCCGAACGTATCCATTCGCATTTCAGACCGGCTGAATGTCATGTCATCTCGCAGCCGAACCACCGTGCAATTCATGTGCGCGTGATCGGGTCGCGATACAAACCCGATCGTTAGCTGACATCGGATATTGGGATAGCGCGCTCCTCTCCAAACGATACTCGGAGGCTCAATCGGCACGAGCCAAAGCTTGTTGTTCCAGCCGAATTCGACAACCTCTTTGAAGCGCCGTTTCCACCGCTCCCACTCTTGAGGCGACCACCGTACCAAGACCACATCTCGCTCGTCTTGTTTCACGATTTCCTCGGCCTCGTCGAGCCGATAGGGGTTGAGGTAAGTCGCGACACGTATATCCAGAGTCGCATACCCATCCCCATCTCGTGGTGAAACGCTAAGCACCGAGTTAAACCAATGGCCATTCACGCGACGCAGGATCATCGAACGCAGCCGATCTTGGACGACGCAACATTTCGAACCAAACAATACGGCTCGTCTACAATACGCGCGAAATTCACGGCAGTCGCCAGAGGCACGACTGATTATCGGCTGCGCCAACCCGAAAGTTGCGTCCGAATCCAAGAAATCACCTGGAGCGATGCCTTGCTCAACGGTATCGCGAATTCAGTCGTCCGCAGCAAAGACATCGCGCGTAGAATTCGCGGTAGCGGCTACGCGGATCCATCGATCGAGTACATCTGAGTCTCCGCATGACTCGATGCGTGCGCGATCTGCATCGGACAGCGACAGCCCGCGAGCTTCGAAAATATTCCGCAAAGCAGCTCGTTGAGCCTCCACCTGCCCTGCTGCAACGCCTCGAACGTGCCCTTCTTGAACCCCGGCGGCATGCCCTTTCTCGAGCCCCCGGGCGTAGTGCCCCTTAGCCCATTCGCTTTGCAGTTCGTATCCTTCCGATTCCATGTACGCCTCCAAAGCTTCCTGGGCTGCCGCGTTGAGCTGCGAAAGCACCATGTCTGAGTATAGCCTACCTCGCTCTGCGTCGAGGAGCTCAAGTCCCCGTAGCGCGGTCAGCGCCAGCTGAGCAGAATCAACTGCGGAGCTATGACGGGCATGCGCAAGCACCGAGAGAACACCGAGCTCCGGTGCTTTTTGCGCAGCATCCGAGCCCACGACTCTAGGAGGCTGGTGTCAAACGCGGACCGAGGATCGCGCAGCGCCGGTAGGCCAGTCGTCGCGTCCGCGAACCGAGGAAATGCTGAAGCATTTTCGAGCGTGAGGGGATGGCGGCGAATGGCCTGCCGCCGCAAGCGAGCCGACGGGAGCGTTTGACACCAGCCTCCTGGGGACGGCCTCCGGGCCAACCACCCACGGCTGCACGAAACTTCCACCTCCAAGCGAAATTCGCTCGCGGCACCAAGCGGCTACGTGCTCAAACGGCGTCACGACCAGCAACAGGGCATCGCACTGCAAACGAGCGCGTAGATTCGTGACGTAGACTGGCCAGGTGTAGCGCTTTTGCGGATCACGACGAAGCTGAACTTCGACCACCAGCCCCATCACTGGCCCTCGATCATCAGCCAGCTGCACAACCAAATCTGCCCGATACTCAGTCGGTAGCGCCTCAGTAAAGTCAGTCGACTGCTCATGAATCACAGAATACTCGGGCAGCTTCACCCCGAGCGACTCTCGCATCAGCTGCGGAGCAAGTTCAGGGCAGTTTCGAAAGAGCAGCGGTAGTGCTTCGTGGGAAAGCGACGGCAAAGCAACAGCCTCGCCTCCGTTATCGGTAGCTGTAATCGGAAGTTGCTCTCAAAACGTCGCGTAACTCCCGACCGCAACCACGGCCGCCGTCTCCAATAGCGCTCCGCTTCTTCGTAAGAGATCACTGCGTAGTCTTCTGGACGACGTTCTGGAGCGCGCTTTTCGTCTAAATTCCAAATCAGGCGCAACTGAGTGTTGCGATGACCGATAAGAACGCATGACTCGGACAATCAGATGAACCTACCCGGGCGATCCAACATGGTACACTACCCCGTGTTCGGAGACGTTTGATGTTCCGCCGTCGCGTAAACAGCCGATGGTTTAACTCACTGCTTCGCACTTCGCCGCGAGACGGGGATGGATACGCAACCCTCGACATTCGAATCGCGACCTACCTCAATCCTTATCAGCCTGCTGATGCAGAAGAAACCGTGAATCAAGACAAACAAAAAGTCGTTCTGGTGCAGTGGTCTTCAGAGGAATGGGAGCGATGGAAATCACGGTTCAAGATGGTTGTCGAATCAAACTGGAACAACAAGCTCTGGCTTGTGCCCATCGAATCTCGCAGTGTCGTTTGGAACGGGGCACGCTATCCCAACATCCGATGTCAGCTGACGATCGAGTTGATGCCACAACCCGAGCATGCGCATATGAACTGCACGGTGGTTCGGCTACGAGACGACATGGAATTCAGCCGATCCAGCATGCGGCTCGGAGGTTACCGCGTAAACGTTGACAAGAAAGCGGACGGCTATTTAGACCACAAGGACCTCGATCCACGCGATGATTCTGCGGCACGAGGTCAAATCCCGGTCGTGCACGAAGTCGGGCACTACTTGGGGCTCGACCACGTGAACGCAGCAGCCGCACGACGCAACCCCGATCAATACGATGGCTATGGTAAGGGCTACCAAGGGTCTGACGTCATGGGCGGAGGCATGCGTTTCGACCGTTGGCACGCTTCTCCTTGGATCCACCGCATAAAGCTTCATCTCGTTGATGACTCGAGTGGCTCTCTTTCGAGTGGGCGCGCGTCGAACGGAACCGTGAAGTGGCGCGGATCCCGATTTCGACCACCTCCACAGTTTGAGGCGACAGTATTGGGCCAACGGGGATACTTTCGACGTTTTCCCTGGGGAGATCCCCCGGACGGCGGCGTTCCGTTTCCTTGGCCGAAAGGCGGCTCGTGAAGCTTCCGAGTCGGAGAGTGAAAATCATCGCAGTGGGAGTGACGCTCATCGCCATCGCTGTGCTTATCGCACTGGCAGCGATCGGAAACCGTCCAAGCAAACCCAAAAACGCAACATCGGCGAACGCGAAGCGAGCGGATTCAGAAAGCCAGACGAAAGTCGAACGCACTGGCTCGAAACGGTATCGAACCGAGGACTTCCCGATTCGGAGCGCTCGTGACTTTCTGTTTTACAGCACGAGCTACAACTGGGAAGCCGCGGGCAGCTATGTCACCTCCATAGACGCCAAGGGAAACGTGATTCACGTAACTCCCGACAGAATCGACACCCCGACTGGCTTCCGAGTGGAATGGCGCCGAGGCTCGTTTCGACTTACGCCACAAGAGCTCAAAGCGTTCAAAGACCTTCTGATTGAAATCCGCTTTCCCGAACTATCCGACGAATATATCGACACCGCGTGGGCCGACGGCTGGCAGTCTATCGATACGGTCATCGCGGGCGGAAAGCGCAAGAGTGTATTCACAAAAAACTGGGCCCCGAAGGAAATCGAACGACTTAATGATTGGCTGAGAGAACATATTTCGAGAGCTCCCGATCGCCAGCCTGAAGACTACACCGTGATCTCTTACGAAGAAGCGGAACGCTATTGGAAGGAGAAACCATAGCGTCGCTCAAGGAGGCGAGGAGTTGCGTACAATCTAAGGCTTCTCAAGTCCGGCAAAATCGCTTTCCGGTCCCATTCTTTTCTTCTCTATTCGATGATGAAGTAGACCACGGGAATGGCGAAGATGCCCAGAAGTAGCCCACAGAAAAGCGTCAAGAAGAAGTGTTTTACGGTAGTTCCTAGCGAGAGACGACCTTCGGAGCGGCGTAGCAAAAGCCACGCGCTCGCGGTGGCAACGGCCACACAAATACTCACCACGATGCCCGACGCTTGCACCCAGCAATCAGGGCAATGGGCAAACGCCGTGCGCGGAATGAGCCAGAGTGCCGCGACGTAGACACCAGCCACGGCGATCACGCCGCTGGTACCTTTGGAGGCGATATCACCTTGGCTACCGAACGTCGTGCCTTCCAGCGCAACGGGCTGACCATTGATCTTGACGGCCTTGGAGTAGCCCTTGGGTGAAAGACCGCTGCGGCCAACGTTGGGCAGCGGAGTCGGCACAAAGGGCGCCGGAGGCCCCGGCATCTTGCACACATTCGGCGTCGTCGCCGCCGCTACGCCGTTCGAGCCTTTGGTAACTGGAGTCTTCGGGCCGTTGATGGTGACCTTGCCCATGATGCGGGGCTTATCGGTCGGAAGCGCGGAGAGTTGCGTGCGAAATCAGTCTTCTCAGGTCCGGGAAATTTCTTTCCCCGTCCCCGTTCTTTCCGTCCCCGTTCTTTCCCTCAACCGCGCTGAAACTTCGAGCCTTTGGCACGACGGGTTTTCTTGCGCTCGGCTCGGAACGCGCGCACGGCGCTGACAAGGAATCGAATTTGTTCGCGTCGATCGACTACACCAGCGTCATGAAGCTCAGTTAGCGACGACGCCAGGCAAAGCAGGTAGGATAGTGAACTCGTGTTCGCGTCGTAGCTGCAAGGGATTTCGGGGAACGTCACGCGCTCTCCGGCGCGAACGCCATAGAGACGATTGCGAACTCCGCCTGGCCAAAGCACTTCCACAACTCCTCTCTGGGCATGCCCCATGCCGAAAGACGCGATCAAACTATCCTGCGACGCGTAGCTCGATCCTCCGAGCACTGGCGCCATGACGGCCTGGCCTCCCTTGGGTTTGAACGCTACCACCGCACCGATGCCGTCTCTATTTGCTTTTCCGTGTCGTGTTAGCCCGGCGCCACCGACTAGTTCAACCTGCGCCCATTGATTGTGATTGTCCGCGCTGTTGATTTCGACCGAAAGCGTACCATCAGGAAAAACCAACCCATTCCAAGTAAACATGAACGTGCTTGGGTCGCCGAACACTACATCGCCGAGAGGAGTGAACGTCGGAACGATGCGAGCGTCGACGTCAAACTCGCCGCCAAATGTCGGTACCCCTACGAGCGGCAATGGCTCTGGGATATCGAAGTTTGAAACGGAGACGATGTCGACAAAACCATCATTGTTCAAATCACCAACCGCCATTCCATGCACGGTTCGCCGATTGTGGTCGGTTGACCCAGCCAGCGCGTCTACATCGCGAACGAAGTTCGCGCTCCCGTCGTTGCTCCAAACAACCCCTGGCGATGTCTCGACGAACGGGCCTGCGTCCAAACCACCATGAAAGACGATATCGGTGTCGCCGTCGTTGTCGTAGTCGAATGACGACGTTCCCCAACCAAACGGGCTATATACTCGACCGTCACTCTCGCTATCTGTGAAAAACCCATCGTCCTGTTGCAAGAACCATCGGGAGTCTAGGTTGTATACGCTCGACAACTCCGGCGGCACACCCTGCACCGCGCCCGCAAACGGGCCAAAGTTCGTGACGAACAGATCAAGCGTGCCGCTTCGGTCGTAATCACCAAACGCGAGCCCCATCCAGGTTCCAGCTTTCGCCATTCCCTTCTCCGAAGTCACGTTGGTGAAGTAGCCAGTCCCATCGTTTTCAAACAACTGAAGAAAGCCGCGGTCGATACCCCCCGCCACCGCTGGAGGAAACCCCGCCTGGTCGTCGGCTTGGACGATATCGACATCTCCATCCAAATCGTAGTCCACCAAGGAAACCGCCCACGTAATTGTGTTGCTCCCAGGAGGTGCACCCGGTGACCGGTATAGATCGAGAATGCCCGACGACTCAGACACATCTGCGAATCGGTTGCGTCCTACATTGAGCAACAGCTGATTGGGTTGAATCCCTTCAAACGGCTCGACGAAGATCTGCGCTTGCTGGCTTTGGTCGAACACGTTTGCCACGAAAATATCGAGCAACCCATCTCCATTGACATCACCCATCGCGCACGAACTTGAATGAGAAAAGCCGGCCGCCCCCGCCGGAGCGGTCACATCGACAAACATGCCACCTTGGTTCTCATAGAGACGATTGCTCCCGAACGTCGACAGCACCATCAAATCAGGATCGCCATCGTTGTCCAAGTCGCCATAGCAAACGCCGGAAGAGTCCTGCTCGATGGCATCGACTCCAACATCGGCGGCGACGTCGACAAACTGAACAACACCGGTCTGAACAAACTGATTGGCGTAAAGACTATTCGCAGCGCCCGGACCGTTTGTGACGTAGATGTCAAGGTCGCCATCGCTGTCGTAATCAAAAACAGCGACTCCCGGCGCACCGCGACTCTTCGTTGGCGACGCTACCAACGCGTCGAATGTGAACAATGGCAATTGCTTTTGTGCTTGCCAAATAGCCTCACTAGCCGACGGCGCACGACGGTACGTCACACCGGCTTGATCGCCGACCACAATGTCGTCGAACACGACCCCCTGCGCATACGTGACCCACGGCGACACAAGAACAAGCGCAGCGGAGAAACCGCTTTTGACTCGTACATCCATAATACCCCCTATTTTTGGACCCCGAACCGCCTATGGATATGTCGCCTCTTAACACACCTCCCACATTCGTTGTTGATAAAAACAAACGCCTTGGAGACCCCCGATCACACCCCGAACGTCTTCTCCAGTTGATCTACAGATTGTGGGCACTCGAACGCATGACCCAGCGTTCCTCGACGACCCCGATTCGGTATCCAAGATTTGGGACGACGGTTTACTGTTTGGATCGGTGGCTTCTTGTCGAATCAGTCGTGGATGCTTGAAATCATCACCCAGTCTCCACGGATGACACCGATTCGATGTCCAAGATCCGGCACCACAGTCCACAGTTCTGGATCAACGGTCTCGTGTCGAAACAACGCGAGAAGCGGAAACCCAAGATCAGTTTTCCCAAGCGCGCGGTCGTGAACGATATCGACCAACGATTCGCCATTCTTTCGCCTCTGCTCCGTATCGTATTCTTCCTGATCGATCGAAAGGAGCGCGGAACACTCCAAGTCGAGCGCCACAACGAGGTCTCCCATGATTCGGGTGAGCCATCTTGGACCCGGTTGCTGGACGGCGTTGCCAGAAAACTGAAGTCCGTACCGCACAGGAGCGAACGTTCGACGAACAGACAGCACGAACTCGTGCGCTTCGATCCAAAATGGAAACTCGGCAACGTTGTACAAGCTCTCATCTTCGACCACGCTCGGAAACTCGTCTCGCGACAAGCCAGATACATCCGCGATGGTTTTCGTATCTTCCGCGTCACCGAGCCAATGCAAGGCGTACTCTCCTCCGCCCTTCGCACCTCGAGCACGCAGGCATGACCAAAATCGCTCCAGCACCTCCAGGTTGGACAGTGATGGTCGTGAAAACGCAATCGAATGAGCTTCTCGTGGCATCGTGTTCTCAACACTAAATTTGAATTACTTGGAGCTTACCAGGAGGCATACCCAACCCTCCGGCAAGTTTCCTGATTTGCTGCTCTGCTTTGTCATGACCACCTGGAATCTTGTAGATCACACCCATGTCAGCATTTCGAGCGAGCATCACATTGCGCTTCATCTGTCTTCTATTGCGGCCGGTCTCATCCTCGCTCTTTGCTGGATAGAAATCCGCTCCGCTCTTGGCTTCAACCGCATGCATGGTGCCGCTTCGATCCTGACCGACATGATCGATTTCGGCTCCCATAGGCGCTCCGCAGTGTTTGCAAGAATGCGTCACCTTGTGGTCATTCCCAGTCGACAAACAACTGCGCGACTCGCCGTGGGCGCGTTTCATCTCGCCTTCGGCCCGCAAGATCTCCGGCTCATTATGTTTCGCCGCCGCGTGCTCGTGGCGACCGCCAGGGCTCCGGTCACGAGCAAGCTGGTTTCTCCGATCTTTGAACTCTTCATCCGTCGGCGGACAATACGGCTCCCCTCCCTCTTCATGCCCAGGACGTGGATCCGCCTGGGACGCAGTCCCGTATCCGGGCTCCTGCACGATGCCCATCATCGTCGCCGCGTTCGGCGGGCTACCTCCGGGCCCGCAGTTGTTGAGCATCGGGTCGCCTAGCAAGTGCACCCGCTTGCCTTCGATTTTGACGTTCATCGAACCGGGACCGATGAACTTCGTGATGCCATGCGCCGCGGAAGACACGATCCCGCCGCCAGTACCTTTAGAGGCGACATCACCTTGGCTACCGAATGTCGCGCCTTCTAGCGCAACGGGCTGACCATTGATCTTGACGGTCTTGGAGTAGCCCTCGGGTGAAAGACCGCTGCGGCCAACATTGGGCAGCGGAGTCGGCACAAAAGGCGCGGGAGGCCCCGGCATCTTGCACACGTTCGGCGTCGTCGCCGCCGCTACACCATTCGAGCCTCTAGTAACCGGAGTTTTCGGGCCGTTGATGGTGACCTTGCCCATGACGCGGGGCTTATCGGTTGGAGGTGCGGAGAGTTGAGAGTTGCGTGCGAAATCAGTCTTCTCAGGTCCGGGAAATTTCTTTCCCCGCCCCTCTCGTCCCCGCTCACACGATGAGTAGAACGGTAACGAAGAGCTTCGGGCTCCGAATAGCGATTAGGCCTATCGCGTGCCGAACAACGACCGTGCGCTAAGCGGAGCAACGAATGGGATCGTCAACCACTCCTCCGACGCATGAAACCCCTTGTCACTATGTGTCGCGCCGAGTCCACTGTGGTCACGCCCAGACCCGCAACGAGTCGGGACCGTGATCGCATCCAACTCACCGAAATCACAAGGGGTTCGTCACATCCGCTTGGTGCGCTCACAACCCGAAGGTCGTCGGTTCAAATCCGGCCCCCGCAACCATGGTCAAGGGCGGACCTATTCGGGCCCACCCTTTTTCCTTTTGGCCGGATTTCGTTGTTTATTGTGCGTTCGCTGACGCGAACGCGCGGCCCCCGCTGGTGTTGTTGGTTGCGGGGGCCGGATTTGAACCGACTTGTTTTGGTGCGCATCGGATTTGGGTGAGGACAGTCCGCACCTATCGAACTTATTGTTCTCAAGGTCCACGCCCAGTCGCTCTGGTAGAGTTCGACTTCTGGGCCGGGTGCCGGCCCGCCTTCGGGGGAGCGTCGAATGTTGGAGCAAGAGGTGGTCAGGCGGTGGCCGATTCCCCTGACCGAGGGCGGCAACAAAAATATTGAGATCAAAAACAGCGACCGGCTATTCATCGTCGGGGCAAATGGCACGGGGAAGTCGGCCCTGATTCAACACGGGCTGGAGAGACTCGGAAAACCGATCCGCCGGATGTCGGCTCATCGTCAGAACTGGATGGTGTCCAGCCACATTGAGCTTAACTCTCGTTCTCGGCGCGAGATGGAGACCCGCCTCCACCAGAGAGATGTTCAGCACGAGGGTCGCTGGAAGGATGACCAAGCTGGCCAGCGGCTCGCAGCAATTCTGTTCGACCTGGTCGCAGCAGAGAATGAACGGTCTCGTCGCGTCACCGAGCTCATCGACGCCAAGAAAGCCGATGCGGCAGTAAAGCAAGCCGCCGATACCCCGTCGCCATTCTTGAAAATCAACGACCTGCTGGCAGCGGGGAACTTTAGTGTCAGGCTCCGGGCAAAGAGGGGGGAAGAGATACTGGCTGAACATCGGGACGGGCAGCTTTTCGGCATGGCAAAGCTCTCGGATGGGGAAAGGAACGCCGCGATCCTGGGTGCAACGGTGCTCACCGTGGATCCCGGCACACTTCTTCTGATTGACGAGCCTGAGCGCCACCTGCACCGCTCCATCATCGAGCCATTTCTCACAGCGCTCTTTGACTGTCGCCCCGACTGTCCGTTCATCGTTTCCACACATGAGTTGTCGCTTCCTGTGGCGGCGAAGGACGCAAGGGTTCTGCTTCCCCGAGGCTGCGAGTGGTCGGGTGAGAGTGTGCATTCTTGGACGTTGGATGTGTTAACGGCAGGGGCCGAACTACCGGACGACCTTCGGCACTCAATCCTCGGCTCTAGGCGCAAGATCCTCTTCGTGGAAGGCGAGCACAGCAGCCTGGACTTGCCCGTCTACGAAGCCCTCTTTAACGACGTGTCCGTGGTTCCGAAGGGTGGTTGTTCCGAGGTGATCCGAGCGGTGAAAGGGCTGCGGTCCGCTGAGAGCCTGCACTGGGTCGAAGCCACGGGCCTGATTGATCGGGATGACCGAGAAGAGAAGGAACTGTCCTCTCTGCGTGATGGTGGCATCCACGGGCTCAACGTGCATTCGGTTGAGTCCCTCTACTTCTCCAAGCCAATGAGGGTTGCCGTAGCGAAGCGGCAGGCTGAAACTTACGATGTCGATCCTGACGATATGCTGAAGCAGGCCGAGGAAGCGGCGATGAAGGAGCTAGGCCAGCTCGAGACAAAGAAGCACCTCAGCGCCCGCAGGATCGAGCGCAAAGTGAGAGATGCCGTGATGTCACAGATCCCTGGCTGCAAGGAGATCAAGGGTGGCACAGGCGCTCCGATCACGATCCAGGTTGACTCGGGGCTGCCGGAAGAAATCGACCGCTACGAGGCGCTGCTTCAGGCCAAGGATTTCGACGGCCTCATTGCCCGCTACCCGGTAAGGGAGACGAACGCGCTGACCAACCTCGCGGCCAAGCTGAAGTTCAGGCCCAAAGAGAATTACGAGCAGGCAGCGCGGGCGCAGCTTGCCAAAGATGATGAGCTAGTAGCTGAGTTGCGGAAGCTGCTCGGCACTCTCACCGAGGCGCTGACGGGACAGTCGAAAGCCGAGGTCGATTCTTCTCCGTCCCCTCCGTAGTACCCCGATGGCCTACGCATACGAGCCAATCTCCGTCTGAAAATCCTTCCTCAAGAACACCGAATCCCAGACTCCACCCCGGCCATCACCTTGGCTCTGAGCACCAGGGCCGAAGCAGTTTTGGAAGATGGTCGGACGTCCCCCCTGGCTCAACTTTGCCGATGTGGAGACGAGCGGATACGGCTCCTCCTTCGCTCACCACCAGGCCCGAAGGGCAAGAAGCCGATCCGCATGCTGCAATGAAGACGGAGGTCATACTCAATGCAAGCGATGTGGTTGGTCGCTGGTCGTTGCGTTCCATTCTATCAAAACGGATTGCAGGTTTCCGGGTCGCCATCACAAGCTGCCCCGTTTCGGCAATCATTTGATCCAGCACATTCATACGTGCAGGCAAAGGTCGATCCCATTTGCCGACACACTCCATCATCGAGCCCGGGGACACCACAGTCATCGGTGGCCGTATCCTCGGCGCATGCGTCGCGAAAACTGAGAATCGCTTCGCACGTTGTGTCTGCCTCAGCGATCACACAATAGAGCGCCTCAACTCCACCCAAACTCGTGCGCATGCGTTGAGCAAACTGCCGCGGGGGACAATTGGCGCTAGGATCGTCAGTGGCTGTTTGATGGCTTGCAAGGTCGAGCATGCAGTAGTTACCTCGGCTTGCTCCGTTGAATTCGAGTGGCACACAGCGCCGAACCCCCACTTCATCGGTGGTTATGCACTCTTCGTCGGACACGCATGGCTGACAAAAACCGAGCGTTCCCTGGCACTCAAACGTGCTCAGATTGCACATCCGGTTTCCGATAGGCCGACCGACTTCGATGGGAGGACAAGAGGTCTCTTGAGTCGCTTCGGTACATTCGACACAAACCCCCGTCCCGGTCTCACATACCGGCGTATCCGAAAACCGAGCGCACTGGTCGTCATCCATACACGGTGAGCACGTGTTGCTCTCCGTATTGCATCTCGGTGCCGCAGGGTCCGTACATTGCGTGTCTTGCACGCATCCCACGCAGCGGTTGCTCGTCTCATCGCACACCGGCGTATCCCCGCTGCAGCCTCCGCACGGGCCCGCGTCCGCTTCCCCATCAGGTCGTGCATCAGCGCCTGCATCGAGCGCGAGGCACCACCCGCCTTCGCTCGCCACGAAGCCTGAAGGACACGAGGCAGATCCGCATGCGGCGGCGAAGAGGAAGATCATACTCAGAGCGAGCAACGTGATCGATTGAGGCATCCTAATTCGTCAAAACGGATTGCAGGTTCTCGGTGCATTGTCGCAAGCTACCCCATCCGGGCAATCACTTGGTCCAGCGCATTCATAAGTACAGGCAAATCCACGCCCCATTTGCCGACACACCCCATCATCAAGCCCGGAGGCGCCACAGTCCTCGGCGACGGTATCCTCGGCGCATACCGATCCAAAACTGAGAACTGCTTCACAAGTTGTATTCGCTTCTCGAACCACGCAATAGAGCGCCTCGACTCCACCCAAACTCGTGCGCATGCGTTGAGCAAACTGTTGCGGAGGACAATTGGCGCTGGGATCGTCCAGGGCTGCTCGATGGCTTTCAAGATCGAGCATGCAGTAGTTGTCTCGTGGCATTCCGTCGAACTCGAGAGGAATACAACGAAACGTGCCAACTTGGTCGTTGCTCAGGCACTCCTCATCCGATACGCACCGCTGGCAGAAGCCGAGCGTACCCTCGCACTCAAACGTCTCCACATTGCACACCCGGTTTACGGCAGGCCTGTCGTTTTCGATGGGGGGACATGCCGCTTCTTGAGTCGCTTCGGTACATTCGACGCACACTCCGGTGCCCGTCTCGCACACCGGCGTATCCGAAAACCGAGCGCACTGGTCGTCATCCATGCAAGGGGAGCAAGTGTTGCTCTCGGTGTTGCACCTTGGCGCCGCAGGGTCCGTACATTGCGTATCTTGCAAACACCCGACGCATCGGTTGGTTGCTTCGTCGCAAACGGGCGTATCCCCGCTGCATCCTCCGCAAGGGCCTGCGTCCGCTTGCCCATCAGTCTGCGCATCAGCGCCAGCATCGAGCGCGAGGCACGCTGGGTCGTTAGGTTTGGATTCGCAGAAAGGGACGCTTTCGGTGGGGCAAGCGGAGAGGAGGACAACGGGAACGAGAAAGGCGAAGGCGGGTTTAATGGTCATGATAAGTGGCTCTCTTACTGCGGGCTTCAGGGGCTGTTACGTTGGGTAGTCGAAGGTCGTTGATTCACCAATGCGCTCTGGGGGTGATCAACCGGACCTACTTTACTTTTCTGGCCTCGGTGGCCTTATCGGGTCAAGGCGACGCCAGTTGCGTTCTATTTTGCATTTCGCGCATCGATGGCTCTATTAGCGCCCAAACCCCTGATATGTCAATGGAAAGCCGTGCGCCGGCGAAGGCTTCGATGGGTTTATTCCACCCAGAGTGCTTCCTTCGGAACGGCACGCACGATGTCGTTCCATGCGCCTTCGACGTCAATCGGGTGAGTCGAGACTTCGCTGAGCCATTTCAGAGCTTTTTTAGGCGCGGAGAATACTTCTTCGCGAAAGGGTTTGTCCGTGAACCAGTTGAGCGCGGTAATGACGCCTCGCATTGGGATGGAATCGGTCACGAACGCGTGCGCAACGAGCCCCGGCAAGCCACGCTCAGATTTGAACACGTCGTTGAGCGCGCGGCGTTGCACGGCAGACGGCGGCTGTGCCTGATACGTAATCGTGAGCGCGACCTCCCCTTGTTTGGGGTTGGTTCCGATCGCCCGGATATGCTCAACGAGCTCAGCCCATTCCGAATCGCTCGCCGTTCGATACTGATATACCCACGACAACCGGGTATCTCGATTCAACCACATCGCCATATAAAAACTCCACTACTCCGCTTCGCCCAAACACACCTGCGTACTACGCGCTTACTCCACCCAGAGCGCCTCTTCTGGCACCGTGCGCACGATTTCATTCCACACGCGTTCGGTGCATCACGCCGATGCGTCATCCTAGAAGATTCGCCCCATTATCGATCCCCATCAGGGAAAGTTGCGACCCGCGCATCGATTTTATTGAGAATCACGCCTCCTGAGGTGATTCCCACAGCAAGTCTTCGTCCACGGCACGGACCACAGCGTTCCATACCCGCCGTACGTCCAATCCGGACTTCTTCTCAGCTAGCCAAACCAGCCCACCTATCGGATCGTCGAAGACTTTTTCTTCGAACTTCTTCGCGGAAAACCAACCGAGCGCGGTCAACACTCCGCGCGTCACCCGAGAGTTTGAAACGAAGGCATGGGCCGCTAGACGTCGCGCGCCCGATCGTTCGAGCAACTCTGCAAGCCTTTTTCTCTGAATGGCGGAGGGCGCGTCAGCCTTGTAGGTGACCGTATAGACCACCTTTCCCGTACGATTCTCAGAAAGAAACGCGCTAAGCCCTTCAATGAACGCATCCCAATCCGAGGACGCGACCCCACCGCAATGGTATGACCAAAAACAGCCGTCTACTTCTCCACTCCAAATCGACATTGCAGACCTCTCGCGCCTTCCGATTCAGACGTATCGCCATACCGAAAACCCCGCTGCTTCGCTTCGCCCAAACACACAGGGACCAGACAACTTACTCCACCCAGAGCGCCTCCTCCGGCACCGTGCGCACGATTTCATTCCACACACGCTCCGTGTCGATGGGTTGCGCCGAGACTTCGCTCAGCCATTTCAACGCGTTCTTCGGGCTTGAGAACACTTCTTCGCGAAAGGGCTTCTTGGTAACCCAGTTGACCGCGGTGATGACTCCGCGGATGCGCGCCGAATCAGTGACGAACGCGTGGCCAGCCAATCGCGAAAAACGGCGCTCGTTCAAAAAAGCATCCGAGAGAGACCGACGCTGCAACGCGGAAGGGGTCGTTGTTTTGAATGCAATAGTGAGTGCCACACCCCCGTCACCCACCGTTTTCCCAGTCTCGCGAACGAACTCTACGTACCCCGACCAGTCGTCTTCACTACGAGGGCCGTGATGGTACGACCAAGAACAGCTCGAGGTAACGTTGAACCATATGCTCATGCGACGATGTCCTAGTCTGAGTGCGCCGCGGATACCGTACTATGACAGGTACTGTGCGAACGCTTGAGACCTTATCGTGCACATTCGCTGCGAGTTGCGAAAAAAAGCAACCTCGTTGGCCCTACCCGCCAACCCTATTGCACGAAAAATCGACCGAGCGCGGTCAACACTCCGCGCGTCACCCGAGAATTTGAAAATGAAGGCTTGGGCCGCCTGACGTCGCGCGCTCGATCGTTCGAGCAGCTCCGTGAGCCTTTTTCTCTAGATGGCGGAACGCGCATCAGCCTTGTAGGTGACCGTATAAACCACCTTTCCGTGCGATTTCAGAGAGAAACGCGCTGTGCCCCTCGACGCACACATCCCAATCCAAGGACGCGACCTCATCCCAGTGGTACGGCCAGAAACAGCTGTCTACTTCTCCACGCCAAATCGACATTGCAAACTTCTCGCGCCTCCAGACTCACACGCGCTTGCCTGCGTAATCACCCCTGCGTCGATCCGCAAGGTGTGAAATCAGGCGCGTATGAGCTCTTGTTTGGCAATGCGCAAACAATCGCCAAGAAATCCCGTATACGCCTCAAGCGCTTTGCTGCCTGTATCAGCAAGAACTTCGACGGCGTCTTCATTTTTCGCAAGGAACGCCTCCAGCTCTCGCTCGTTGTACGCGGTGTGGCCGACGTCGAGTGCAACGTGCTCTTCAATGAAACTCATGCAGGAAGCGATATCGTCTCCCAGTTTTCTCTTGAGCTGGCCAACCAGCTTAGGACCCAAGGATACAGAAAGTCCTTCTATTTCATACTCGATAGCGATCTGGGCAAACGGGTGGTCGCTTCGAATCACTGACTCGTGGAGCTCGATATAGTCTTTCATCGAATCGGTTGGTGGCTGAGCTACGAGCGGTGCCACAACGAGCTTTGGTTCGTACTTCTCGTTCCAGCGTTTGGTCAATCGCTCCGCATCTTCGAGCATCATCTTGTGGTGGCCTGCTTCGTGGGAGCTATGGCGTATTAGACCGTTGCCTAGTTCTGCGTGGCCGAGCTCTACGCAACGTTGGCCGGCACGAGAAATCCACTTGTCGACCGGTTCGGTCATCTGAACGCCCAGAGCACTGAACTGAATCAAGAAACCCTCCAGGAGCTTAGGAGAAGTCTTCTTGTTCAGTATCTCGCGAATTGCCTCATCGCGAAGGACCTGCTCCCGCGCCGCACGCACTCGTGGTTCGTACGCATTGCGGATTCTCTCGTGCTCTTTCTTCATGCCTTCCCCCAATCAATCATCGTGATTTTCAAAACAGCTTGTTCAGTTTACGCGACCGGTGTCTGCGCCGCGTCCGCGCGCGTAGCTTTCATTTCCCCAAAACGAAAATCAACGAAATCTTCGTAACATCTGAGGGCTCGTTTAGACCAGATCACAGATCCCATAGTCTCCGCCAAACGCAAGCGTGAACCATCTCCCACATTGACGGTTTTCGGTGGCGCAACAATGAGCGGCACTTCAATTTCCTGGCGCGTGTAGAACGCTTCGATCGCCCGTAGAACACGCGCGTGGTTTTCGGGTGGAAGCTCTATTCCTCGATCGTTTAGATAGAGCTGAGCTTGGTTGAATATGTTGAACAGAGATAGTGCCTTGGAGCCAGTCTCGCACAACACGAAACCTATCTTTTCTCCGTCCATGACGACCGTTTTTACGTTCCGGAAACGATTGTATTTCCGAGCGAGCGACGTAGGGTGAATGAGGGGTCCATTCAACTGCGCTTCGGATAGGTCAAACGCATCGATCGCCAGCTGGGGAAGCACCTGTCGCATCCGCGCGACCACGCTTGCCAGATCTTCCGCGCTCGCTTCTTCTAGGTATACGTCGTCGCATGATTTGATCTCGCAGTCTGGTTCATCGTGCGCTTCGAATCGGTCCCACTTCACCAATACGGAGTCGCTCGGCTCAGTCCATTGAACAAACGACTCAAAGTAGGCCTGGTGCCACGGCCGCGATCGATTGAAATACCCATACAAGTACGTGGGCTCTGTTCCCAGCAGCCTCGGCCACACAGCGAAATATCGATAGAGCGCTTGCCGACATTCCATCGATTCATCGTGGCCGCGAAGCGTTGCCAGTTGATGCCCCAGCCACGCCTTCGAATACCCCCGGGTGACCGACACGTGACCGAGCAACTCGTCATCACGGGAACGATAGAGCACATCCGTGGACACCTTGTCGGACCAAGACGCGCCGTACCACTGAGGGCTGGGGTTACAGCTACTTCGCAGATCAAGGTAGCCCGAACGATCAAACAACTTCTCGATCGCTGTGGAAGTAAACGAGCGGCGAGGCGCGAGCGAAGGAAACAACTGCGCCTGATAAGCCCTTGCCAAAGCAGTGTCGCTGCCATTAATCTCGGAAAGTCGAACTCCGCATTCACCGTCCGATTGATGTGCCAGCGTTGCGAAGCATTCGACACGCTCAGATCGGCCGAGCTGCAGCGTCGCTTCCAGCGTAGTCTCGGCCGGCGGCACAAGACTACGACCCACACGGAATCGAGCACCCGAAGGACTCAGATCAACAACTTCCCATTCGCCTCTCGAACCGGAACCGGAGATCGACGACCACTGGATTTGCAACGAAACGCTCGCATCATGAATCGCAACTCTGCGATCCTGTCGACGGCACACGCAGTGAACCGAGCTTGGGCTGCGCAATAGAACCTGTCCGTTTCGGTCGAGATCGAACACGCCACCAATTTCGAAACGAACCCCATGCAAGTCGGCGATCACCTTCCCTTTAAGGGGAAAGGACGAAGAGAGTTCGTCAAATGAAGAGCCAAGCGTCTCAAGAGCAAGCTGCTTGGTCGAGCTGGCATAGCTGGCGCATCGAACTGGTAGAAGTAGACGCTGTGTCTCCAGCAACGCTTCGCAGCGCTGCTCGGAGCAACGCGTAAGAATCATTTCGACATCACTCTGCGAACGCAGAGGAAAAACCCCACCATACCTCGCTGCGGTCGCTCCCAACTCTTTGACCCCCCAAAAAGCTGCGGGCACCACCAGGATCTTCGCGGAACGTACAACGATCCTTAATCCATGTGGTTACTCACCGTTCAAGGACGGATACGCCTGATAGCGCTATCTGTCAACGTATCGAGGTGGTCACCGCTATCAGCAAGTAGACAACGATCCGGGACAAAGCCCATCGATACAGTGGAACATTGTCAAAAGAGGTCGTTTCGATCGCTCGTTGGTGATGTGACAGATGATGCGATCATTTGTCGGTCGCGGGCTTCGAGGCCGCACACGCCATCTCCAACGTCCGCAAATCTGACACCTTCAGTTTCTTCGAAAGTCGACGTTGAGTTTATCTCGGTCCCTCGAGCCAAATGTCACGATGCGGACGTGCACTTTGTGGCAATGCCACCGCTCTCGCAAACCTGTCGCTCCTGGATTCCTAGCGGATTCACCGGTCCCGGTGCCGGAGTTTAGCCAGCTTCCTTTTCCGAAACCGAACGCCGAACACAGTCAACGCTCGCGACGATTCGGTCCGCGTCGCCCTGAAACGGGAACGGGTCGTGATTCGCAATCCACTGTGCTCCGTCTTCGACGGTGCTGACGATATTCATCGGATAGGGAGGTCGAATCGTGAAGTTTATCGCCGTGACCACGCTCCGAACTATGCTTGCTGCCAAACCGGTGCCTTCGAATACCAAAACGGACGAAGCAATGGACGCTTCGTTTCCTTTATAGGTTTCGGTCAGACCAGTTCTGACCGGTTCGGGAGGAGGCCTAACACCCACGTGCTGATCCACGATGGCCATTACGGTCACTTCCTTTGACTTGGGGTACTTCGCCCGCATACGTCGAAATGCGGTCCGGAAGGCTTCGACTCCGACGACGGTTGGTGTGTCCTTCCAGATCAGAACAATTAGATTTTCCTCCACCGAGACGATGTGGTCGTAGTCAACTGAGATGAGCACCGCATCACCCCAATCTGAAATTTTTGCTGCTTGTCCTGCCGATGTCATTGCTGCTCTCGGACCGAACCCGAAATGCCAACCGCTCCCGAGCTGTGATCGCGATAATCGCACACATCAAGCGGGACCTCGCGACGTGAATTCATCTTTGCGCCACCAAGCTTTTCAACGACCAACATCCCACCCAACCCTCGTATCCAAATACTAGATCTGACCTTTAGTAAGGTCAATTAACATCGCAATCATTCATCATTACTGTAGTACACCTGCCTACCCCTGTCTCCAAGTGCAGACAAGTGGCTGGAATGACTCCTTATTTTAGGGTTATCCACCTGTGGACTAATGTGTGGATGAATTGTTGGGTTCTTCGGGTTTTTCAGCCTTAGGGCGCACGGTTTTTTTGACTGCGTCGGAACGTTTCTTGGTCGGGTTTTTGTACGGTGGGGCACATGTTTTCGGAAACGTCTGGATAGCGCCTGAGAACGTCCGAGTGTTCGCGGGTGCCGATTTTGCGCCACGCAACGTTCGTCGCGTCAATCTATTCGCAAAGACTGGGTCATGATCTCCAGCATCCATGAGTGGGCGCAATGTGCGCGCCGCTGTCGCCCGAGAGCAACAAAACCGGGTAGCTATTTACTGCGGTCGAGCACCGCGCTGACTGAGCCGGCGGTCACAGCTTGGCGAATCCATCGCTTGAGCATGTCTGGGTCTACGCAATCGCTGATTTGTGTTCGCTGCTCTTCGGTGAGCGAAAGGCCGCGCACTTCCAGGATTTCGTAAAGATCAGTGCGCCGCGCTTCCGCGATGCCCATGACGCGGCCCTCCTGAACGCCGGCTTCGCGACCTTCTTCGACGCCCCGAGCTTGGCCTTCTTCGACGCCTCGAGCGTAGTGTCCTTTTGCCCAATCGCTTTGTAGCTCGTAGCCTTTCGAAATCATTTCTGCCTCCAAAGCGGCTCTGGCGGCTTCGTTGAGCTGCCAAAGCACCATGTCTGAGTATAGCCGACCTCGTTCTACGTCCAGCGTTTCCAGGCCCTGAAGCGCCGAAAACGCCAGTTGCGCCGATTCGTCAGCCGCGCGGTGTGGAACATGCGCCAAGACCGATAGTACGCCGAGCTCGGGAACGGCCCGTGCGATTTCGGGGTCTCGTACGACCGGAATCGCTTCTGGGCCAAGCACCAGCGGCTGCAGCGAACTTCCGACGCTTAGCGAGATGGGTTCGCGGCACCAGCGTGCTACACCCTCCGACGGTGTGACCACGAGGACATAGGCGTCGCATCGAAGCCGCGCCCGGAGCGTCGCCGCGTATACGGGCCAGGTGTAACGCTTCTGCGGATCGCGACGCAGCTGCACT
>JANQQS010000023.1 GCA_028284955.1 Myxococcota bacterium
GACCCTCTGGCTGGGATACGATCCCAGCCATTCACCCAAGCTCCCCCGCCAGGATGCACGTGGCCTGGTTTCGTGATGGTGAACTGCTGGGGCCCCGCCGCTACGCGGTGGGGCGGTCGCGAGAGCGGCCGGAGTCGGGAGGGGGTCCCCGCGCGGGTCGTACCCGCGGGGGGAGGGTTTGCATCAAACCCTCCGAACAACACCGCCCCGTCGCGGAGCGATGGGGCGGCCGCGAGAGCGGCCGGCGTTGGGGAGGGGGGCTGCGGTGTCAGACCCGTCCAAAGAAACACTCCGTGCACGGTTCGCAGCCGGTGGTGGCGAAGACAAGCGAGGGCGATCAAAACTTTTCGAACGCAACACTAGTACCCGGCGGTTGGCCCGGGGTATAGCGCCCGTTGGTTGGCGTGGGGTACACGCTGTGCTCCGAGTTGGCGCATTTCCGGTATGAGATTTCGATTTGGTCCAGCCAGCCTGGTTTGCGCCAGAAGCCAGTACCGGAGCAGTCTGCGGACGCGAGCATGCAGACTTGGTCTTTGGCCCATTCGGGGCGCTCGTCGCCGGCCGCGCATGCAACATCTTTGCAGACGCCAAGGCCGTCTCCGTCTGGGTTGTCCATATTGCATAGACCGCCTTCTCCACAACCTTCGTCCGGTGTGCAGGTATGATTGCAGACGTTGTCGTCGCCCCCGTCGAGGCATTTGACACGGATCTTGTACGTTGCTTCGATCGTGTCCGTCCACGAAGGCGTCACGAGAGGAACTACGACTACCACGAAGGCGTTCTCGTTCGGCGGTGTTGGTTGCCCCGTTTCGTCGACGAAGTGGTAGGTGTATGGGGGGTCATTGCTTGCAAACTTGAGTACAACGGAGCTTCGGTTCACATCGATAGAGCGAACGAGGGTTGAACCCGACTCGGGATGAGAGAATTTTTTTAGGTCTCCAAGGTAAATTTGGAAAGCCGCGTTGGGAACTCCCGGATCCCCGCTTGTGTAACTGTCAATGGATAGCGAATAGGGTTCTCGAGCGGTGGCGGCAAATCCGCCGCGGCCATGGATGAGCACCGTTCCGTCATTGGAACGGACTGCGGTGTGATAGCCCTCGACCACGTGATCTGAGAACGCTGCGGCCAATGTTCCGAGGAAGAGAAGAGATTTCTCTGAATCAAAAGGATGCCACTCGTACGTTGGCTCGGAGACCGCGGCCGACGCGTTCGCTTTGTCTTCGACCGTCGCGGGCGCAGCGCCTTGGGTTGCGGTGCAGGCACCGCACAAGACGGCCGCAAGAACTGCGTGGAAAACAGGACGTGTAAACTTCACAATAGACCTTCCAGTGAAAAGCTGGGCGAGTCGCTTCGTCGCGCATATGTCCAGCAAACACCGTGCCAGCGCGAAGCGGCGACGCTGGACGAGAACGGCGAATAGCGACGAGACCAGCGGCTGCCTGAGCGCGCCGTCAGGCCGGAGCTGTTCCTTCGGCCCGGGTCTTCTCCTTCGCCTGCGCGCGGCGAGGGTTGGTCTAGAGAGAGGATTGGTCCTTCTCGTTGCGGGGTCAGCGGACCTCCATGTGGTAGCATTCGCGCGCCGTTTCGGCGGGTTTTCTACACGTCTGAACTCCGGCAACTCATCGAGATCACGTTTTTTTGCTCGCTAGGGCCCGTCTTAAATCTGTTCCGAGAATGGAAAGATCACGCGGCACGTGACTTGCTTGCTGTGAACTTGGTCGGAATGAAGTCAGTCGGACGAACGGTGAATGTTGTTAGATCTCTCGTTGATTTCGCGCGAAGGAACGCGCCCCTGGTCGTGGTCGTGTTCGGCATCTGTCATGGTTGCGCCGCTTCCGTCGAAGGTTCTTCTCTCGAAGAAAAGGTCGTTGGGGGCGAGACTCTCGCGGGTGTGCTGCCTATGGGAGTGCTTCTCGAGGGGATCATCAAGAACGGAGAAGTGGTAGAAGCAAAAGCCTTCGGAAGCGCTGTGCTTTATGACCGCCAAGACTGCTTGGTGGCTACCGCCTCTCACAACTTTTACCGCTACCTCTCGACCGATGGGAATATCCATATTCCGGATGGGAAAAAACTATTTGTAAGTTTTGACACGACACCGACGCCAAACAGTTCGCGCTTCGAAGTGTCTCGCGTCGTCCATCAACTCCCTGCTTCGAAGACTCCTGCGTCAGTCGGCTGGCATCGCTACGCAAACCTCAAGTCGGATAGCGTGCCGGATGATCTGCAGAAGATTGCCGGTAACGATCTCGCGATCGTCAAAGTTTGCGACTCAGGACGACGACTACCGGTCGATTTGAAGGAAGCAAAGCTCACGGGTGGTTCCATCGGAAGCCAGAGCGTCGTCGTGGGGCACGGAGTGTTCGGTAGGATTCGGGCGTCCGAGGGTGGTTTTCTTGCGATTAACGGGAGCCGTCATGTGTCACGGATTGTTTCCAACGCCGAAGTCGGGCACCACGGTATTCTGTATGCGTCTTCCGGAATGCAGAGAGGACCACACGGCGGTGATTCAGGGGGATTTACCGGGAGAGTTCTCGGGCAAAGTTACATGCTCCAAGGCATCACGTTGACGCGTCCATCCACCGTTACCTGGCGGTTCATGGTGAGAGGTTTGGACGAAGAAGCTATTCAGTGGTTCAACGCCGCCAAGAACGAGCTGCGATCAAGCGATGCATTTTCTCTGTACCGCCCGATAGACGATCTTGCTGGTGAGATGTTCGCGCATGAAGGTGTAGCGACCCGCACACCGACTGCGATCAAATCTGGAAAGTCGCTAGATAGTTGGTTTGCTCAGCTCGGTGTTTCGAACCGAGCGCCTGCTCTCATCGTTAGAGAACGATTAGAGTCGAACTACCTTGTTGCGCTTGATTACTCATCCGTGGACCTCTACTTCCGAAGATCTCTAGGACAAGACGGTGACCACGTCGTGCTTACACTCATGTTCAACAGTCATGAGGCTGCGACGAATTTTGAAATGCAAGCAAAGCAGAGCGCGCAACGCGGCGAACTACCGAGATGCGTTTTCGACGAGGGCTATAGAAAAGTGTCGTCTGCCAGTTTTAGCGTCACCGGTCTGGGAAAGGTTGCTGTACAGCGACTACAGCCTTCCAACAAATACCAACGAACCACTCCTGACGGGTTGCGGGTGTATCAATCGATAAGCGTATGCGATTTCGGGGTGACGCTGTGAACACCATTGGTCGTGGGTTCGCAAGTGGTTGGCTTGTCCTTGCTTCAAACCCTCCGAACAACACAGTCACCTAAACTCCCCCGCCAGGATGCACGAGACCTGGTTTCCTGGTCGTGGACTGCTGTGGTCGTACGCAGTCTCGCCCACGGCTGAAGCACAACGCGACCGGAGCCCGCCACTTTGCGGTGAGGCGGCCACGAAAGTGGCCGGCGTTGGGGGGAGGGTCTGCGGGGTCAGACCCTCTCGAAATTAACTATCGAGCTCGACGAGAACGCCGAATAGCGATGAGACCAGCGTGGTATTGAGTGCGGTGACGTGAATCCACGGGGTGTGTATGGGAATGCCCAGCGCTTCGATGGGGGTCGCGATGGGTACGAATCGTTCGATGAGCCAGTACACCAGCGCTCCGAATCCGAGGCCAGCGGCGGCTTTGAGCGCGCCTTCGAGCCATGCGTGACGGCGCCAAGGAGGCCGACCTGCGAGTAGGCCGGCGGTTGCGCCGGCGCCCATCGCCACCAAGTGACCGAGAAGTCCGCTCGTCACCGGCCAGTGAAGAATCAGATGAAACAAAGCGCCGATTCCGGCGCCAAGGAGGAGCCCTTTGGCCAATCCGGTGAGGAGGCGTGTTCCTATGCTTCGTCGATTCTCAGGCAGCCGTTGATGCACGGGCGAATAGTAGCTCGGCTGGACGGGGTGTCCCGAACTGCGTGGAACTTCGTGAAGTTTCCATATTTTTCACGAATACCTGTCTGTTTGCATACAGGGTCTACTCACAAAAACATCAATATTGTACACTTACAAAGGCTCATGTTTGAGGGGGCGGCGCAGAACTTTATCGAGTGGCTGGAGGGCAGCTCCCAACCAAGCCCCGGTTTTCAAAAAGAAAAACGGCACTCTCAAATTCCTCGAGTGCTTGCCGCGGGCGAGCTACGGGTTGTTTATCAGCCGTTGGTCGAGCTGGGACGGAACCGCATTTTTGCGTATGAGGCGCTGGTACGCAGCACGTCGCCGCATTGGGAAAGCCCCCCGGCGCTTTTTTCGGAAGCGATTCGAGGTCAATGCTGCGGCGCGCTCGGTCGGGTGATTCGAGAGATTGCCATTCGCGGCTGCAGCGAGATGCCGCTCTTTCTAAACATCCACCCCAACGAGTTTGACGAAGGCTGGCTTGTGCAGCCCGACGATCCGATTTTCTCCCATCACAACGACGTCTATATCGAGATCACCGAATCGGTGCCGCTCAGTCACTTCGCGCTCTGTCACAGCGTACTCAGCGAGATTCGCCATAAAGGGATCTTGCTCGCCGTCGATGACTTGGGCGCGGGATATTCCAACCTCAAATACATCGCCGATCTCGCTCCCGAGATCGTAAAGATCGATCGCTCGCTGGTCGCCAATCTGGCCAATGATGCGCGGCTTCATAAGTTGGTGAGCCACATCGTCGGGCTGTGCACGGATTTAGGGGCACGCGTGGTGGCGGAAGGCATTGAACGCGCCGATGAGGCCCGCGCGGTGGTGGATACGGGAGCGCACTACGGTCAGGGATTTTTTTTCGCGCGCCCGAGCTTTCCGCCGCCTGACGTGTCGTGGGAAAGCACTCGATTCTAGGTAGACTGGCATGGGCGGAGCCATACGAATGTCTCCTGATTTCCTTTGGGGCCGCGGAGTATCGAATCGGTGCGCCCCAGTTCTTTGAACCCGATCTCTCGTGCGGAGGAAATCAGCGTATCGATGGCCGCATGACGAACCGATTTGTCACGCACCACTCCTCCTTTGAGGTTGCGTCGTGCGACTTGGAACTGAGGTTTGACCAACGCGATAAGGTCGCCCGCTTCGCGAAGAATTGCGCGGGCTGCGGGCAGGAGTTTTTCTAGACCGATGAAGCTTGCATCGATGACGACGAGATCGATTGCATCCGGTAGCGACGTCAAATGGCGTGCGTTGGTGCGCTCCATCGCCACGACATGAGGGTTCTCACGAAGCTTGGGATGAAGCTGACCGTACCCGACGTCAATGGCGTACACTTTGGTCGCGCCTCGCTGCAAAAGGCAGTCGGTAAACCCGCCAGTGGACGCACCAATATCTGCCGCCACAACGCCTCTGGGATCAAACGTGAGGGCGTCCAGCGCCCCGGCGAGCTTTGAGCCGCCCCGTGATACATATTCCGCGCGTGCTCGCACGGATAGCGGAGCGTCTGTCCGAATGACTTCGCCAGCTTTTTCGATGCGCTGCTCTCCAGAAAAGACATCCCCCGCCAAAATGAGCGCCCGTGCGCGCGCCCGCGTCGGCGCGAGATCGCGTTCAACCAACGCAACATCCGCGCGGATCTTTTTCTTGAGGTCTGGCACTGTTTTCTCTGAGGGTTTGGCACCCAAACCCTCTCGTCGGGGTACGACCCCGCCGATTCACCCAAACTCCCCCGCCAGGATGCACGTGACATGGTAGCGTGGTGATGAACTGTTGGGGCCCCGCCGCTTTGCGGCGGGGCGGACGCGACAGCGGCCGGACTTGGGACGAGAAACAACCCGTCGCTCCACAAAAGCAGACAAAGCTTCGCAGAATGCAGACAAAGTCACTGCTCTAGAAGGGGATGTCGTCGTCTCCGAAATCATCCGGCGGAAAATCGCTTCCGCCGCCCCCTGATGGGCCGCCGCCTCCGGGGGGGGCGCCGCCGCCTTCGAAGCTGCGATCGGAGAAATCGCCGCCGCCGCCATCTCGTCGGCCACCGACGAGCACGATGTTCTGGGCGTTGATGTCGGTGGAGTATCGCTTATTGCCTTCTTTATCTTCCCACTGGCGGTACTGGATCCGCCCTTCCACGCAGATGGTGCGGCCTTTGGACAAAATATTGTTGAGCGCTTCGGCGCGCTTGCCCCATACGGTGACCGAATGCCATTCGGTGCGCTGCTGTCGCTCGCCAGCGCGGTTGGCGTACGACTCTGTGGTTGCCAGCCGTAGTCGGAGCAGGCCTTGGCCACTCTGGGTGTACCGAAGCTCGGGGTCTGCCCCCAAATTGCCAATCAAAATAACCCGATTTAGACCTTCGGCCATCGCCGTTCCTCCAGGTCAGACGGTGTAGCACCGATCGTGCTGGACGCCCGTGGAGGGGCTCCGAATCGCTCCGGGACACGTCGCAGTTCGGCAAACCACGTCGGTTCTCAAAACTGCGATTCCTGGAACCGCTTCCATTTCCTGTTCCTGCCACATTCGAATATCACGACGCGTTCGTAACCTTTCGTGAATAGCGGATGGTCGCTCAAAATAGAACGACATTTGTGGCCCGGGGCGTTGCACTTGCCCTCGAGTGTGGGCAGCGGTGCCTTGCTGTTGACGCCGTGCTCAGGGCAGTTGTGAATGTCGTTGAGTGACCGCGCGACCTCGCTCGCGCTTTGCTTGGTTTTGACGGGCGCATTGTCGGTGGTTTCATCCGCATCGGCGGTGTCGCCAGCGCCGTTACCCAAAGCGCCGGTTGCTTCGGATGCCAATGTGCGATTTGGGTTTGCGCGTTCGTCGAACCAGTCCGCCGCATTCGAAAAACCGACGGTTGTTGGTTCGTTGCACAGCAAGACGCTGTCCCCGACGATGGAACCCTGGCATACGCGAATCAGCATGGTGTGCGCAGACGCGATGATTTCTCTCGGATTTTCGTTGCGGTACGTGCGGTCGGGAATCGCAAAGTAGGTCGAGAGAACGATCGGCGGAGTATGTTTCGAGAGACCCGCCCTTGCCCAAAGCATGCTCCCATAGAGCCACACCGGTTCCTGATGGTCTCGTTGAAGTTCGAATGCTCGATCGGTGAGACGGTGTAGTTCAGCGCGCGTTCGTTCGATTTTGGCGTTTGCCACGGCTTGCACATAGTACGCCGCGGGCACGTAGGCGCTGATCGCTACCGCGGGCAGACTGATCGCTGAACCGAGGCCGGCGAGCGCTTGGCAACCGCCGTTCGTGCAGAAGTTGATCGCGAGGGGAGCCAACTTGCTCAGCCCACCCCCGAGCGCACCCGCGGCGGCGCCTTCTTTTTCGCTCGTATTGCTTGGTGATTCGGGAACCCTTGCGGCGCAGCCGAGCGATTGTCCGAACGAGGCGCCCAAGCAGACCACCAGTATCGCAAACCGAACCCAACTTCGTAGGCTCACATCACCTCCGACAGACGAAATTTAGACGGCGTCCCCGGCCGGTGTTTGAAGTCGATCTGACGATGAAACGCAATATCCGCAAGCGAGGATAGTGGCGTGCGCGCGAACCGAGGAAATGCCGAAGCATTTTCGAGCGTGAGGGGATGGCGGCGAATGGCCTTCCGCCGCAAGCCAGCCGACGGGAGTGTTTGACACCAGTCTCCTAGGCAGAGGTTTCGGTGCTCGCGGATGCTTCTTCGCTGCGCAGCAGGGATGCGAGTTCGTCGACGATTTCGTCGATGTTGCGTTGCCAATAGTTGGGGCCGATTTCCTGTGCGAGGTAGAGTTTCTTGAGTTCGGCGGCGCGCGCGAGCAGTTCGGCTTTTCGCTGCGTTCGAGCGCGCTCGAGGGCGGCTTTTCGGTCTCCGCCAGACCACGCGAGCATGGCGCCAAGCGCGATCAGAACGAGCGCTGCGCCGAGCGCCACAAAGCGAAGCGGGCCCGGGCCAGGAATGCCGCTTAAGGAGACGCTCAGGCGATCGAGAGGCGGCTGCTGGGGCGTTTTGCGGATCTCCGTCACAAAAAATCGACGGCCTCCGCTTTCTCGAATTTCGGGGCTAGGAAACCCGGCCACGTCGAGGCGCATGCCCGACGACGATGCCGCGATCACGCGATAGCCCATCGTTCGCCACGGAACAGGTTGCGCGAACTGAAGCTCGCCCCCGTCGAGCGGTAGGTCGAAGGCCCATGTGAGGGTGGCGCGGCCGGGGGGGAGCGAGCCGCTGAGGGAAAATCCATCGTCGGTTGCGGTGAGCCGTTGGTCGGTCATCACGGGCTGCGATTGAAACGCGGAAAAGCCGGCTGGCAGGTCGATGCGCGCGCCGGTTTTGGGAAATACGTAGGTCGATTCGGTGGGATTCATGAGCTGCGCCTGTTGCATAACGTGCAGACGGTCTTCGCGGAACTCCAGCATCGTTTGTCCGAGCACTTGCAGCACCGCGTTCTGATTGCGGGTCGTGGGAAGGCGCCGGATGGTCACGCGATGGCCGCGGTCGACTTCGAGCCGAAACGGCGTCGACGCGTAGGTCGCGCCGTTGTGCAGCACTTTGGCGCGGTAGCTTTGCGCGGAGCCGGTCGTTAGGCTCGAAAACGAATGCGTTCCGAGCTCTCCGGTAGTTCCCGAACGGTTTTCGCGTCGGCCGTCTTGATGCATCACGCCGAGCATCACGTTGGCGTTTGGCAAGGGCTGATCGTTTGGTCCGACGACAGTTACCGAGACCGTGCCGGCCGGAACTTCCGCGCTAGATTCGGCGGTTGCCACAGGGCGAGTCTTGCCGAGCGCGCGCTGTCTCGCGGCGAGGTCGGCCCGCGGGGCAGGATTCGCTTGCGGGGCGGAGCTTCCTGATTGAGCAGTGTTTTTCGGTTGGGCAGAGCCGGTCGGCTGGGCGGACACACTCGACCAGCTCGCCAAGATTCCTGCCGCCAAGATTCTCGCCGCCGTGAAGACGCTCGGTTGCATCCACCTCATCATGAATCCTCCCGCGCGGCGTTGGTTGATGGTTCTGTGTCGGCAGAGGGATCCGCCGTGTTCGCGGAGGAGGGCTCAGATGTCGCAGAGGAAGGCTCGGGCGCCGCGGAGCGATAGGGGGCGTCGACTTCGCCGCCGAGTTCCTCGGCGAGAAGCGCTTTGGCGCGATCGCGAAATGGCTCTACGTCTTCGTCCAAAAGCCTGAGAACGGTTTTGGCTTGGGCGCGCAGCGATGCAGAGACGTCTTCGAAATCTTCGGCGGACACTTTGCCCGCATCGCGCTCAAACTTGAGGTCGCTGAGGCTTGCCAGCAACGCTTGTTTTCGCTCCAGCAGCGTTTGGCGCGCGTGGGATTCGATGGCGACCTGCATTTCTGGAACGTGTGCGCCAAACGCCGCCCGGAGGCTTCGCCAGGTGAAGTAGAGCGCCGCGGCGAGTCCGCTTCCCGCAGCAAGCGCGAAGAGCCAGGGTAACGCTGCGGTCATGGTTGATCCTCGTAGCGGCTCAGTTCTTCGTCGAGACGGGCGTCGTAGTCGGTTGTTTTCGCAGCCGACGTTGTTTTCGCAGCAGCTGTTGTGTCGCGCGCATCGGGTTTCGAGGCCGGTTTTTCGCGTCCTCGCCATCGCCGACCGAGCAAAAATACCCCGCCGCCAGCGAGCAGGGCGATGCCCACGGGAACGGCCCAAAGCGCGCGGTCGAGCCCGCGATCCGAAGGGATAGCGATCGCCGCGGCGCCAAACTCGGCTCGGTAGTCGGTCTGGATGTTCTCGAGCGATTTCCCCGCGTCCACCAGCTGGCGGATTTCGGCCCGTTTGCGCTCGGCCCATCCGCAACCGCAGGTAGAAAGCGGAAGACGGGCGCAGTCGCCGCATTGGCAGAGCAATCGCGCAAAAAGTTTTCGTTCGTCTGCGTTGTGCATCACCACCGAGCCCGCATGGAGCGAGCTCGAGCTATCCGATTGCGCGGACGCGCGCGCAGGGCTTAGGAGCCAAACTCCGATCGGCGCCGCGAGCGAGAGCGCCATGAGTGCGGCGGCGATCGATACTCCCGAAGAACTCGATGCGCGCTGTCGATCGCGGAGGATTTCTTTGGTGGTGGGCCACATCGCGATGAGCGAGCCCAATAGAAGGAGCAAGCCACCGACCCAAATCCATGCCACGAGGGGGCGAACGATGACCCGAAAGGTAGCACGCTGGCTTTGTGGATCGACGGTGCTCATGATGACGTAGAGGTCGCGCGCGGCGCGGCTGCGAATGGCGACTTCGGTGGTCGGCATTTCGGGATGGGTGCGATAGATAAACTTAGCCGGCGCGACGCGGCCGAGCGTTTGACCGCTGCTCGAAAGAAGCGTCAGATCGGTAAACAGCATTTTTTTGTTTCGGTCGACGGTGGTGCGGGGGCGGTCGTACCGCAAGCGGTAGTCGCTCACCCGCATCTCGTCTCCCGGCATCAACGCAGCTTCTGTTTCTTGGTCGTAGGCCGCGCCGGTGAACCCAAAGTACATCACCACGACCCCAAGGTGGACGATGTAGCCACCGTAGCGGCGTCTTGCGCGGCTGATGAGTCGCGCCAGCGCTGGCCCCAGGTGTTCCCCGCGGCTCATGCGTACCCGCGCGCCGCGCCAAAACTCTTGCAGCACGCATATCGCCACGAACGTGCAAAGCGTGGTGGAGACGATGGGCAAGACAGATTGCAGACCCGCAAGCACGCGGCCGGTCATGGTGTCGTAGATCTCTTCGGATTCGACCATCGGCGGCAGGCCCACAGAAGCGCCAAAGAGGAGGTGCAGCGCCATGGCTGCGAGGCCGAAAACGGCCGGCACCATCATCGCCCGCAGAAGGTTTTTTCCGCTCGCTTTGCGCCAGGAGATCAGCGGGCCGATGCCTGCGAGCAAAAGCAGCACCAAGCCGAAGGGCACCATCCATTTGTTGTAGAAGTCAGGTCCGACGGTGACTTCTTCGCCGCGAAGCCATTCACTGGTTAGGGGAAATGTCGTCGCCACGAGCACAAAGAGCATCATGCCGAGCAGCACCCAGTTGTTCATCAGAAATGCAAACTCGCGGCTGAGCAGCGATTCGATTCGGTGCGTCGCCTTGAGCTTGGGAAGGCGCCACGCGATGAGGGCAAAACAGCCGACGATCAAGAACGCAAGATAGTAGACGAAGTAGGTTCCGATATCGCTTTTGGCGAACGAATGCACGCTCGCGATGAGCCCCGAGCGCGTGAGAAATGTGCCGAAGATGGTCATGAAAAAGGTCAGGCACATGAGGAATACGTTCCACACTTTGAGCATGCCGTAGCGCTCTTGGATCATGGCCGAATGCAGATACGCCGTGCCCACCAGCCAAGGCATGAAGGACGCGTTTTCGACCGGGTCCCAGGCCCAGTAGCCGCCCCACCCGAGCTCTTCGTAGGACCACACGCAGCCGAGAAGGAGGCCGAGGCTCAGAAATGTCCAGGCGATGAGCGCCCAGCGGCGGCAGGCGAGCACCCATTCTTCGTGCAGTCGTCCGGAAATCAGCGCTGCGACGACGAACGCGAAGGGCACCGACCAGCCAACGAACCCGAGGTACAGCGATGGCGGGTGAATGACCATCCAATAGTTTTGGAGCAGCGGGTTAAGGCCTTCACCGTCGGCCCCGGCCGAGCCCGGTTGAATCGCAAAGGGGTTGGCGGCGAAGAGCATCAGGACGACGAAGAACACGAAGATGCTCATCAACGTGGCGAGCACCCACGGCTGAAGCTCGAGCAACCGGCCTGTCATCCAGCGCGTGGTGAGCGCGGTGTAGCCCGCGAGTAAGAAAGTCCACCACAGCAAGGATCCGTCTTGACCTCCCCATAGCGACGCCACGAGATACCACCAGGGCATCGAGCGATCGCTATAGCGAGCGACGTAGCGAATACGAAAGTCGTGGGTCTGAAATGCGTAGGCGAGCACGCAGACCCCGACGAACACCAGCGCGCAGGTTGCGTAGGTGCCGAAGCGCGCAGAAACCAAGAGCTGAGGTCGGCCGCGACCCGCCCCTATCGCCATGGCTAAGGTGTAGGCGGAGGCGATGAGCGTAAGGCACAAAATCACGTTGCCGAACAGCGGAATGTCGATGGCGGGCATGGCTCCTAGACTATAGCGCCTTATTTCGAAATCGTGAGGGGTCCGGTGGGCGCGACATAGCGCCACGCCATAGTGACCAAGCGAACGCAGAGCAAAAGGAAAAGGGCTCCCCAAACGCCCCGTAAGCCCAGTTCGAGCGGCCGAACCAAGAGCAGCGCGAGGCTCGCCACGGCAGCCGACGCGATCATGGCGAGCGCAAGATAGCGAATGTCTTCCGCGCCTATGAAGAGCCCGTCCCAGACGAATACCAAGGCGTTGATGGGCTGCACGAGGACGCAGAGGCTCCAAATCGACCGAATCTCGGCGATCACTTCGGGGTCGCTTGTGAACCACGACGGGATCACGGGGCCAATGGCGAAGAGAATGGCGGCGAGCATCAACCCGCCGCTTGCTCCGAGCGACAGCAAACGGTTGGACACGCTGCGGGCTTTGGCAGAATCGGTTGAGGTTTTGTATTTGGGTACCAGCGCGATGCCCGAGACCGCGAGCGCGTCGAGCACGAGCGCGGAGAAAAACCAGACCTGGAGCACGACTTGATGCGCGGCGAGCGATGCCGCGCCGATTCTCGTGGCCACCGAGGTTGCGAGAGTAAGCGTGAGCAGCAGTGCGAGGGTGCGGATGGTTAGGCCACCACCGACGCGAAGGAACGACGCGAGGTCGCGGAGGCTCGGGACGCTCCAGCGCAAACCGAACGTCGAACGGCGCGCGATCAGGAGCGCAACGAACACCGCTCCGCCAAACCATTGCGACAGCGTGGTAGCCCACGCGGCACCCTCGATGCCCCAGCCGAGGCCGAAGATCATCCATGGGTCGAGCGCCAAGTTCATCCCGTTGAGCGCCAACGCAACGTAGAGAGGCGTTTTTGCGTCCTGCACGCCTCGAAAGGCGCCATGCCCCACCAGCGAGAGGAGGGCCCCGGGTATCGCCCATGCACGAATCCGCAAGTAGGAAAGAGCTGTTTCGAGGAGCGTTTCGGTGGCGCCCATGGCCCGGAGAATCGCTCCGCCGAAGAGTTGGAGCACGGCCACGAGGAGAACGGAACCCAATGCGGCAGTGGCGAGCGCGCTGACCAATACATGCCCTGCGCGTTCGAGGTCTCCCGCGGCAACCAATCGCGCGACGCGTGGTGTGGTGGCGTTGGCGAGGAAGTTCATCAGAAAGAATGCGACGCTAAACACCGCGGCGCTCACTCCGAGAGCAGCGAGCGGAAGCGCGCCGAGCTGCCCTACGAATGCGGTGTCGGCGAGGGTGACGAGGGGGTCCACGGCGAGCGTGCCCAGCGCGGGAAGCGCGAGCGCGAAGATTTCGCGATCGTGGCGACTGCGAAGCACCCGCCGGAGCGTGGCTGGACAATGGAAGTTGTCAAGACTGGGGAGTCGTCAAGATCCGGGAGTTGTCAAGAACGCGGGTGAAGGAAAACCGGCAGGACAAATGACGGTTTCGCTATGGGTCGTCGGTGGCGCGGAGTCGCTGCGCGTGGGTTCTAATTTCACCGTCGGAGAGCGCGCGGCGATAGAGCGCGGCGTAGAAGATGGCGCCGTCGGGGCTGCGTTCGCCAATGGCGCGGTTGCCGATGCACAGCGACGATTGGTTTTGCACCAGGTCGATTCGTTCGTTCTGAGGAATGGGCGGAACACGGTCGGTTCCCAGTCGCTCGCCGTCGATGTAGAGGCGCGTTCGGTCAGATTCGCCAGCCGCCGAACCATCGTACACGGCAGTCACGACCACACGACCTTGGGTCGCGAGGTTCACGGGCCAAGACGCTTCGCGTAGGTTTTGGTGTTCGTTGATCCGCAGCACCAAGCCGAACGTTTCGTGCATATACCCAAGCCCAATCGTCCAAATTTCTTCATAGCCGACATGAACGATTCGACTGCCGCTCGTCACACCAAACTCGAGGTCGATGACTGCTTCCAAGGTGGCCTGTGCTTCGCCATCAAGCGCAGTCCACGGTGTGCCTTGGACAGGGCGACAAATCACGCCGCCTTGGCCAGGAGCGACCCACCGCAGGCCCCGATGGCCGCTTTCGGTGAGGAACGAAGGCTGATCGCGACCGGCGTATGCAATGGGGATTTGCAGGTTGGTGGCCGAGTCGGAGACTGAGGCTGGGTCCTGCCCTTGTCGTGCTTCGTCGAGAAAAAAGCGCGCCACCAAGCCTCGATCGAAAAGCCCCGAGTTCGTCGCATCAGGCGCGTTCGGTGCACCTGCATCGCGGGAGGTCACAAGAGTTAGATCCTGAAATCCGCATCCTCCGCAAAAGCAGATGAGCACCGCCATCCGAGCCATGTTCATCTGCCCATGACTCATCGCACAAACCGCATTCCTAGAGACGCGCGGATCAGCGGCAACCCAACGGTGGCGCGTGTTTCACCGACCTGCACGCGAATCGGCTGGAGCGCGATTGCGTTTTGGAGATCGACGTCCAGCCCCCAGTGGCTGTTCACCATCCAGCCGATGGTGAGTCCGAGCACCGCGGAAGGGCTCCACGCGCGCGCGTCGGTTCCGAGAGCGGGTGGAATCGGTCGGCCTTTGCCTCGAAGGAAGAGCGCTCCGAATCCCGCGTACGGCTCGATGTGGAGCGCGGCATCCAGCAACGGAACGTGCCATCCGAGGTACGCTTGGGCTGTCGCGAGAAGAAGCTCGGCGGTGCTGTTCCCAGTCGCAGAGTTGTCCCCTGTCGAGACGTCGGAAGGCGGGTTTTCTTGGGTCGGGCGCTCGACCACCGTCGACCTCAGTAGAGGTCCTGCGCCATCGAGGCCCACAAGCAAGCCGCGCGGAGAACGGAGCGAACACGCAAGCCCAGGCCCAATCCCGAAACCTGCGCCGCGTAGAGGAGCGATCAGCGCAGCTCGCGCGTGAACCCCGAGTTGCCATCGAGAGGCGGGAGTGTTGATTGGAACAGGAGGGGCGGTTGGGGCTTTCTTTGTTGGTTCACGCGGCGGATCGCGAGAATCGCGATAGCCAGTTCGGATTCTTTCCACGACGCGAAACGCGACGATACGCGGCGAATCGCCTCGGAGTGATATGGGTTCGGCATGTATCGAGCCTTGGGTAGTGCGCTTGAGTACGGTCAGGGTTTCTTGTTGTGACAGCGTTGCAACCGCGTACGCTTCGCGCTCTGTAAGCCGACGGAGAAGCCGCGCCTGATTCATGTCGGGGTTGTCTCGGGTGACTCGTTCCACCCGAAACCCGGACACGCGAAGCTCAGCCGTGATTCTCTGTGTAATCTCTAGCAGGTCGATCTCCGAGTCGCCTACTACCTGCGGGATGTCGAGAATCACTCGAGGCTCGTCGGCGGAGGCTCGTGACCACGAAAGCAGCGAACATGCCGAGCAGAAAAGAAGCTTCGCAAAGCTCGTGCGGGGAATCACGGAGCGAGCTCTTCAGCAAGGCTCGTGTGGGGCCCGCCGCGATGTTCGCGAAGATAGACCTGGGCCCACCGACGCGCCTCGTCGAGTTTTCCAACGCGGCGAGCGAGGAGCATGATTCGCCCCATAGCCTCGGGCCGCAATGTCCCGCGTCGCGCTTCGCGCAGATAGCGTCTGTACCACGTCAGCGCTTGTGCTGGAGCGCCGTCGTCTTCGGACAAACGAGCCAATGAATACGCGGCAAGCTGCGCGCGATTCGATTTCGGCGCGCGCTTTCGCAATGCGAGAAAGGCGCGTCGCGCAAGCGCAGAGTGATGAAGATATCGCGCGGCATCGGCGAGCGCATGAAGCTCGGACGTGGGTGCTCGGCGAAGTGTTTGGTCGACGCCCTGAGCACGCGCTTCGTCGACCACCTCGCGGTATCGACCGGCGGCCACGCGCTCTGTCCATGAGGCTGCGGAGCTGGAGGCTGGCTGTTTGCTCGGAGGAGTTGGATTCCTCGTTGAGGTCTGGCGAAGGTTGGTGCGGGTTCTCGCGTGGCGCTTTTCTGTGCGACCTGCGTTTTCAGGCGACCGATCATTGCCAGTTCGCTGCGACGCGCGTGTGCCGCCTGTTGCAATGCGTTCGTTGGTTGCAATGCGTTCGTTGGTGGTCGAAGAATATTCAACGTGTACCCGGTAGGAACGGCCGCTGGAATACGCCCGCAGCGTCTGCCCTGCACCCAGCGCGATCCCCGGGCGAGCGATGCCGGGTCCCGCGATTCGCACGCTTCCTTGGTACATGGTCACCGAGAAGTGCTCGGTATTCGCATTCCATTGCGTTTCAAATCGTGTGCCCGTGACCTGGATTCGAAACGGTCCAGCAAGAACATGCCATCGGGCGCTCTGTCGAGGGATGACGCGCGACACCACACGACCCTGCATGAGACGTAGTGATGCTCCAGATGATGAACGCGACTCGATTCGCAATTGAGCCGATGGCTTCAAGCGAAAGGTTGTTCCGTCAGAAAATATGATGCGTCCTGGCACCGCTACATCGCTGCTGATGGTTCCTTTGGAGTCGATCTGACCGCGCTCCACTTGGTACGAAAGCGAAGATGGGGACAACACGAAGTACGCGCTGGCACCTATTGCGACGATGGCTAAGGCCGCTGCAGCGGCCCAGTGTTGTCTTACACGAAACCAGTGTTGTCTTGCACGAAACCAGTGTTGTCTTGCACGAAACCAGTGCTGTGCGGCCCCCAACCATCCTACGGCAACCGGTTTTGGAGACGTTTCCTCAGTGATCCGTCGAATGAGTCGCTCGCGGCCCTCGTGATGAGTGCTCGCGTCGACCTCTTCGGTGATCTGTTCTCGAAGCAGCCGTCCGAGTGTCTCGCTGGTCGGTTCTTGGCTAGGCACGGGCATCACCGCCTAGATATTTGTGAAGCACCGGATCTCGCTGTGCGCGTGAGGCTATGATTTGAGAAGCCTTCTGCAGTCGCCGCTTGGTCGTTGAAAGCGACCATTTCATGAGTTTTGCGACGTCGGTGAGCTCTCGCGATTCCACGTGTCTGAGCACGAACGCAACCCGCAAGTCTGGCGTTAGGCCATCCAATATGCGCTGCAAGTTTTGCAGCGCTTCGGTGGCGTCGTGGTCCTTCGATTGGTCTACGGATGCGTCCGGGTCGGTGCGAACGCCTCGCAAGAAAAAGCGCCATCGTTTTCGGCGACGCAGTTCGTCTCGCGCCACGTTGGTGGCAATCGAATAGATATAGGCGCGCAGGTTGCCGTGTTCGCGCAAGCGATCGAGCGCACGAAAGGCTTTAAGAAACGATTCGTGGAGCAAGTCTTCGATGTCCGCGTCGTCGGCTCCAATCATGCGACGCAGGAGTCGACGAACCAGCGGTGAATGGCGATCCCACAATATCGCTGCTGCGTCCGCGTTTCCGCTAGCGGCGGCTCGAATGAGCTCGTGTTCGGTTTGGTCCGAAATACGGTCGTGCGCACGGCTTCCCGCCGCTCGGTCATCATACGGGCCGCCGAGTAGCGGCGAACAACCATCAAACTCCAAGCGCTGCGACACCATCTCCGTGGGACCTACGAATCCAGACCTATCGCACGAAACATAGCATGGGCGATGCCTTCGAGGCTCAACCAGATCAGAGACTTCGCGGCGAAAATCTGTAGCCCGCCGCACCAACTCAAAAAAGTTGGACCGCAGGTTCATCCCCCTGCGTCTCTAGATGTGGGTTGTACGTGAAATGTGGGTTGTTTCTTCGGAGGGATTGTTCGCGCCGAAATCCGTCGACGTGGACGACGTAGGCCTAGAGCCATGAACAGGACACACGAATGAAGTGTCGGAGAGGCAGCATAGATGAACAAGATGGCGATTGGCGGAGCGTGTGCGATCGCAACGTTCCTTATTTCGTGCACGACCGATAGCGGCACCGCAGAAGGAATCGAACAAGCGTTCGATGCGGTTGCAGCGGACGACCTGCTCGGACATTGGACGTTTGATGAAACGGGAGGATCGTCGCTCAGCGATAGTTCCTCGTTTGGCCACGTGGGCACGCTGGAGGGCGCTCAGCGAAGAGATGATTCGGATCGCGGTGCAGTGTTGTCGTTTGACGGTCGAAACGACTACGCAGACTATGGGAGCCCGCGTCATCTGGATAACCTGCGCAAGTTTTCATTTTCCGTGTGGATTCGCCCGACGAAGCGCGGCGATCGAGAGATTGTCTCTAAAGGAAAATCCAATCGAGAGCTGCGTATTCGTGACGCGTTGCTTCGCGGTTGCGTCAACCCGAACGCGTGCAGCGTGTCGCGCCAAAACCTGGATATGAATGCGTGGCAACACGTGGCCATGACCTACGACCACGGTGGCGATCGTCGCGTTCACCTATTTATCGACGGAGACGAGGTTGACTACTCCGAGCACGGTCAGAACTCTTCTTCGATTTCAGAAGATGGCAGCAGTCCGCTTTACATCGGTCGGCGCAGCCTTCGAAAAGACCGGCCGTTTGCGGGCCAGATGGACGACTTGAGGATCTATGGCGCGGTTCTGTCGCCCCGCGACATCCAGGCGCTGGCGTCTGGCGATCCAACCACGTCTCCGCCCCCAATGAATCCACCTCCGATGAATCCGCCTCCGATGAATCCACCTCCGATGAATCCGCCGCCCATCAGCGGTGCGCCGTATCCGGCGAGTCCTGTGGTTTCCGGTATTACCTATCGCTGGAACACCTATGTGCGAACCGCCAGTGGGTCAGACAACTGGCCTGTGACCTGGCTTTCGAATGGAGATCAGCTCACGTCGTGGGGAGATGGCGGGGGCTTCGGTGGTGGGCGCGTGTCGCTCGGCTTCGCGCGCATTCGCGGCAGCCATCCGAACTTTCAAGGCAGCGACATTTGGCGCGGCGCAGGCAACTCAAGCAACTCGTTTGATGGCAAGAGCTATGGGGTTCTCGCGGTTGGTTCTACGCTCTATGCTTGGTCCCGACAGAATTCCGGCAACTTTGCAAACTCGAACGCAGTGATGGTTCGGTCGACGAATGGTGGTTCCTCGTGGCGCCGGCTGTGGGGCTATCCGCTGAGCAGCGCGATAAATACTGGAACCTTTCTTCAGTTTGGTGCCGGCTACTCCGGGGCTCGCGACAACTACGTATACAGCTATTTCGCGCGATCCACGGGAGGTCGATTCTTTGTGTCCAAGCCAGGTCGCATCGACCTTGCTCGCGTGCCGAGGGATCGGGTGCACGAGCAAAGCGCATACGAATTCTTCGCAGGGATGAACGGCAACCAGCCGCGCTGGACTTCCAACTCGGCTCAGCGGCAACCGGTATTCGAAGACCCGCGGGGCATCAGCTGGACGCTTAGCGCGACCTACAATCCCGGCATCGGCCGCTACCTGCTCATCACTGAGCACGACGAAACGTTCCGAGGCAAGATTGGCATCTTCGATGCCCCCGAACCTTGGGGCCCGTGGACGACGGTGAGCTACGAGCGCGACTCCTTCGGTTCCGCATCAAGCCAAGCCGGAAGCCCCGAGAGCTTCTTCTGGAACTTCTCGAACCGCTGGTCGCAAGGCAACGATTTCGTGATGGTATTCACCGGGATTGGCCGCCTGGACGCCTGGAACTCCGTAGCCGGCTCCTTCGTTCTTCGCTGACCGCAGTCGCAGTGTTTCTGGGAGGGGCTGGGTACCATGGCATCCAGACCCTCAATCAATATAGAGCAGTGGAATTTTGGTCTGAGCGCGAGCGCCCCTACAGCGAGCGACTGAGGAAGGCTCCGAGCCTTTCGCAGGGAGCGAGCGCAGCGGTTGTTGCGACTGGAGCTGTGCAAGGCGGAGCGGACGAAGTCCGTGGAGCTGCACAGGTCTCGACGCAGTACGGGTCCGAAGGACCCTAGTCCAGCCGCGATCAGGCCAAAAGGCCGCTGCTCTAGTTTTCTTCGAACTCGGCGTCGATTACATCGTCATCCTTCGACGACGAGCCTTCGGTCTTGGTGCTCGCTTCGCCGCCGGCTGCTTCCGCTGATGCGCTGTCGCCGGTGGTTGCAGCTTGTTGGTACGCGACTTCGGCGACTTCCTTCATGGATGCTTCGAGAGCGGCGACTCCGCTTTGGATGGCGTCTTGGTCGTCTTTTTCGATCGCTTCACGAAGCGATTTGATTTGCCCTTCGATGGCCGAGACCTTGCCGGCATCGAGCTTGTCTTTGACCTCGGAGAGTGATTTTTCGACGCTGTAGCAGAGCTGGTCCGCTCGGTTGCGGGTTTCTACGGCTTCGCGGCGCTTTTTGTCGTCTTCTTCGTGCGCCTGAGCGTCTTCCACCATCTTGTCGATTTCCGAATCGGAAAGTCCGCTGTTGGCGGTGATGGTGACTTTTTGGTCCTTGCCGGTGGCCTCGTCTTTGGCGGTGACCGAGAGGATGCCGTTGGCGTCGATATCAAAGGTCACTTTGATTTTCGGCATGCCCCGCGGCGCAGGCATGATGCCCTCGAGGTGGAAGCGGCCGAGCGTGCGATTGTGCCGGGCTTCCGCGCGCTCTCCCTGCAGAACATGAATCTCCACTTTGGTCTGGCTATCTTCGGCCGTGGAATAGACTTCTTCCTTACGCGTAGGAATGGTGGTGTTGCGAGGAATCATCACCGTCATCACGCCGCCAAGGGTCTCTACGCCGAGGCTGAGGGGCGTCACGTCGAGGAGCACCATGTCTTTCACGTCGCCGGAGAGCACCCCTGCCTGCACCGCCGCACCGAGCGCGACCACTTCGTCGGGGTTCACGCCTTTGTGGGGCTCTTTGCCGAAGAACTTGGTCACGGTTTCTTGAACCAAAGGAATGCGCGTGGAGCCGCCCACCATCACGACTTCTGCGATGTCGTTGGGTGTCTTGCCTGCGTCGCTGAGCGCTTTCTTGACCGGTTCGAGGGTGCGCTGCACCAGTTCTTCGATCATCGACTCGAGCTTGGCTCGGGTGATCTTGATGTTGAGATGTTTCGGTCCGGACGCGTCCGCCGTGAGGAAGGGAAGATTGACGGTGGTTTCGAGCTTGCTTGAGAGCTCGATTTTCGCTTTTTCGGCGGCGTCTTTGAGACGCTGAATCACCATCTTGTCGGAGCTCGCGTCGATGCCGGTGTCTTTCTTAAACTCGGCCACGAGGTACTCGATGATCTTTTCGTCTACATCGTCACCGCCGAGATGCGTGTCTCCATTGGTGCTGATGACGTCAACGACTTTGTCGCCCACTTCCAAAATAGAAATGTCGAACGTGCCGCCGCCGAAATCGTAGACCGCGATGAGGTGGTCGTTTTTCTTGTCCAAGCCGTAGGCGAGCGCGGCCGCGGTGGGCTCGTTTACGATTCGCTTGACCTCCAGCCCAGCGATTTTGCCGGCGTCTTTGGTGGCCTGGCGTTGGGCGTCGTTGAAGTATGCCGGCACTGTGATCACGGCTTCAGACACCGTTTCGCCCAAGTAGTCTTCCGCGGCCTTCTTGAGCTTGCGCAGCACGTGGGCGGATACTTCGGGCGGGGCGAGCGCCTTTCCTCGCACCTTGAATCCGATGTCGCCGTTGTCGCGGCGAAGGCATTCGTAGGGCACGCGCTTCATCTCGGCGCTTGCTTCTTCAAAACGTCGGCCAATGAATCGTTTGGCCGAGTATACGGTGCCTTCTGGGTTGGTAATCGATTGGCGTTTGGCGATTTGGCCGACGAGCACTTCACCCTGATCGTCCCATGCGACGACCGAAGGGGTCAGCCGATCCCCTTCTTCATTGACGACAACCTTGGGCTCCTTGCCCTCCATCACCGCCACCACTGAATTGGTGGTACCCAGGTCGATCCCAATGATCTTGCCCATTGCTACGCCTCCCAGTCTCTCGCCGTCTTTAGGGTGTCTCGCAGTCTCGAGACGAAATGATATCGGGCGCTTAGCTGGGCGCCCGGTCGCTTGCGGCCACCTTAATCACGTGTGGGGACCCGTCAAGTCGCTGGGCGGAGGAACGTCGCTGGATGAAATGTCGCTGGACGAAATATTATTGGGCGGGGGCACCAACGTGTCCATCTTGAGCCCGTCCCGCAGTCTGGCGACTTCGTCGGCGTGCGCAATGACGATCAGGCTCGCGCCTGCTTCGATTCTCAAATCGCTACTCGGGTTGTAGACGTATTCTCCGTTTGCCAGCCGAACCGCGATGACCAACGCCCCGGTGTCTCGAATCGATACTTCGGCGAGCGTGCGGCCGACAAGGCTGCTTCCTTCAGGCACGCGTGCGTCTTCGATGCGCAAGTTTTGGTCACGAGCGCGCAGCATTCGGTCGAGAAACTCGACCGTGTGGGGGCGAATCATTTCGCTGACCAAGCGCATACCGCCGATTCGATTGGGAGATACGATCGAGTTCGCTCCTGCACGGAGCAGCTTCGCTTCGCTCGAGAGCTCCACCGCTTTGGCCACGATACGTGCGTTGGCGTTGAGGGCTCGCGCGGAGATCGTGATGAACAGGTTGTCTTTGTCGTTGTGGAGGGCGGCAATGATGCCGCTCGCCTTGCGGATACCAGCCTTTTCTAGGGTGTGGTCGTCGGTGGCGTCTCCGATGACGTGCGGAAGTTCGGTCCTTAGTTCTTCGTTGAGCTCGACGATGCGCGCTTCGTCTCGTTCGATGACCACGCAGGGTTTGTTGATGGCAACGAGCTCTCGAGCGATGTGTTCGCCGGTAGACCCTGCGCCGCAGAGGATGACGTGCTGCTCTAGATTCAAGATCCGTTTGTCCATTCGACGGCGGCGAAGCAGACCCTGGAGGTCTCCCTCAATGATGACGGCGGTGACGTTGGACACAAAGTAGAGCAGGGTGCCGCTTCCCACAACAATCAACACCAAAGTTAGAATGCGCGCCTCGGTGAGCGTGTGCATTCCGTCCAAAAGCTCGCTGAATCCGACCGTAGAGATTGTGATCACGGTCATGTAAAGGCAGTCGAACCAGCTCCAGCGTCCTCCCCCGATGTGAAAGTAGGTCGAAGCGCCCAATACGACGACACAAGATAAGAAGAATGCTGCGCTAAACAGCCGACCGTAGATTTTTCCTGGCAATTCAGGGGACATGTGCGCCTATCGCAGCCCACGGGAGCTGTGGCGTCAACGTTTTTGTTGATCGCGGGTGTACGTCGCGGCCGTTCCTTGACCTAGGCAAGGCATAAGGGCAAGAAGGCTCGCGTGAACCGTGGTGCGCAAACCGCCGGTCAGGGCGCGGTGCTGATCGCGGGCGCCAAAGTCTACTTCATTCTGGCGAGCTACGGTGTCGCGCTATCGCTTCCGCGGCTCCTCGGGTCGCCGGAAGCGTTTGGGCTGTATTCAACCGCGCTGAGTGGCGTTTCCATTCTGAACAATGTGCTCATCGCCTCGACGATTCAGTCGGTGAGCAAGTTTACGAGCGAGAGCTCCGACGACCGTTCGGTGCTTCGCCAGGCGCTCGTGCGCCAGGCGTTCCTCGGCGGAGGGCTCGCGCTGACCCTTTTCCTCGTAGCTCCCCTGCTGTCTCGGGTACTTTTTGACGCCAAGCTTGTTCCGCTGCTCCGCGTGGCTTCGGTCGTCGTGTTTGCCTACGCCCTTTACGCGACGCTGGTAGGGCACCTCAATGGAGGTCATCGCTTCGGAGCGCAGGCCAAACTCGACGCAACGTTTACCACCTTACGCACGATAGGCATCGTCGGCGGCGCTGCGATCGGGCTTGGAGCGATCGGCGCGATGGCGGGGTTCGCCGCCGCGGCGACCGCGATCATGGCCTGGGCGCTTTGGGTGGTGGGCACGGGTCAACGCGGAACACCTCTCCCCTTGCGTCGATGGTTGGCGTTTGTCGTGCCTATCTGGACCTACCAGCTGTGCCTCAACGGGTTGATGCAGCTCGATCTGCAGATTCTCAAGCGCACCGCGGCGGAGCTTGCCCTTCAATCCGGCATGGATGCCATGGCCGCGTCATCCACGGCATCGGCCTACGTGGGCGTGTATCGCGGAGCACAAACATTTGCCTTCGTTCCTTACCAGCTCTCGCTTGCTCTTGCGTTTGTGGTGTTTCCGCTGATCGCTCGCGCAACAAGCACGGGCGACGCAGTCGCCGCGCGACGCACCATTCGAGCCGCTTTTCGGGTGACTGCGATGCTCACGTTGTCGGTGGCGGCGCCAATCGCAGGAGCCGCGGATGGCGTATTGCGCATCGCGTACCCGGAAACCTATGTCGCGGGGGCAGGGGCCCTTGGCGTGCTCGTCATGGGCATGGTCGCGTTTTCCCTATTTGTGATCGGGGCGACGATTCTCAGCAGCGCAGGAAAGCCGGCTTGGGCTGCGACGATCGCCGCAGCAACAGTGGCCACGCTTGTCGCTGTGGTTCGCCTGCTGATCTCTCGCGTGGGACTAGGGGAACAGACCCTTCAAGCCACCGCGACCGGCACGGTCATCAGCATGGTGGCGGCGTTGTTCCTTGTCGGTGTTGCCGTATTCGCGCAGTTTCGAGCCCTGATCTCTGTGACCACCGCTGTTCGGGTGCTCGTGGCGGCGACGATTGCATTTTTTGCCGCGCGTTGGTTTCCGCACACGACGCCGATTGCCGCGATCGGCGCGCTGTTCGCTGGCTTTGTGAGCTACTGGCTGGTGGCTTTGTTCGTCCGTGAGATTCAGGCGGACGACGTGCGCGCCGTGCGCCACGCTCTGGGACGCCGCTAACTGCCCCCCGGGTCTACTACGTTCCCGGCCTACTCGGCAGGGATCGCGGATCCGTTGGGTTCCTCAATGCCGAATGCTTCGGTGCCCGCCATCCGTGCAACAAGCTCCACTCGTGAGTGGACGCCGAGTTTGCTGAAGATTCTCTTGAGGTAGGTATTGACGGTGGACACCGTGAGCCCTGTGCGCGCCGCGATATCTCGCGTGCTCGAACCCGCCACCAGCAATGCGACGACGTCGCGCTCGCGCGGGGTTAGTGGAGCCCTGTCCAGCGCGCGCGACAGCGTTTCGCCTGAGCGTCGCACGCCTTCGGTAGCGAGCCGTTCGCTGTAGCTCAAGCCGCGCGCGAAGACACGAGCGCCCCATCGCGCCAACCGCGTTTCGTTTTCTTCGAGCCGATGGCTCGCGTCGCTGGTGTACAAATGGAGCACGCCAAGCACCTCGCGACCGTGTCGAAGTTGAAGTGACAATGCCGGTGGCAATGTCGGTGGCGGCGGGTCGCTGACCAACTGCTCCGCATCTTTTTGTGTCCGCTCTAGTCGAAACGCCGCTGCGCCGGCGAGTCGCCGAACTTGGTCAGCACCTCGACGAGGATACGTCCGAACTGGGTCAAGCTGCAGCAACACCTCTGCAACTTCTAAAACGTTATGAACTGACATGGGCGCCCCCAAATGCACAATTTGCCTCGCGCGAAGTCAATGCGCGAGATACCCCGAGACCTGGACAAGAGGACACGCCACATTAGACAAGAAGTCAATGTCCCTGACCAGGGATACCTTCGTCAAGGGGCCACCGTTTGAGAGATGCGTCAGGCAGCATCAGTCCCCGTATGGGGACAACTCAATTTGGCGCAGTTCGTCGCGGGCTGGTAATTTCGTCGCGTTGTGCACGAGCCCGAACTGACAGCACCCGAACGGGACCGGATGACGGTGGAAACCGCGCTGTCACGGATCCACCTATTCGAAGGCATCGCGCCGATCGGCTTGAAGAAAATCGCAGCAATTTCAGGCGAAGAGGGATTTCGTACGGGCGATATCATTTTTCGCGAAGGGGACCGTGGCAGCGCGCTCTACTTGATTCTCGAAGGCAAAGTTCGAATCTCGCGAGAGGTGAGCGGCATGGGCGAAGAAGCGCTCGCCGTGCTCGGGCCCGGCGACGCGTTCGGCGAAATGTCGCTCATCGACGAGTTTCCGCGCAGCGCCGATGCGCGGGTGCACGAGCGCTGCCGGTTGCTCAAGATCGGCAAAGAGCAGCTCGAAGATCTGCTTTTTCTCGAAAAAGATCTGGCGTACGAGATTTTGTGGAACTTCGTGAAAATTCTCTCGTCTCGGCTTCGCGAGACCAACGACAAAATGACCTTCCTGTCGGTGACCGGTAAATTCTAGATGAGCGATGGCTAGTCGCTAGCGCCGGGTTCGGTCGCGGTGGCGTGTAGGTAGGGCGCTCTGGGCATGGTCTCGAGGGAAAAGTGATCGATCATTTCGTCGAGCGTTCGGCAGTGGGGAAGACCGAGTGATCCGGCAAGCAGCTCCCATACCTGCGCGGGAGGCCAGCCGGCGTCGCGCAACGCGGAAATGGGAGGGGCGCCGGCGCGTTTGGCCAGACGCTTGCCATCGGGCCCGAGCACCAAAGGAACGTGTGCAAAACTTGGCGCGGGAACGGCGAGCGCTTCGTACAGTGCGAGCTGCCAGGGGGTCGAGGAGAGAAGGTCGTCTCCTCGGATGACTTCGGTGATGCCCATTTCTGCATCGTCCACCACCACTGCGAACTGATACGACCACTGACCGTCGGCGCGCCGAATGACGAAGTCGCCGGGGGGGCGGGGGGCATCGTACATGCCTCGTACTCTGTCGTAGACGGTAGGGGTGGGTTCCGGCATGCGAAAACGAATCGCGGCCGTGCGCTCGGGGTGGGATGGTCCCTGGCGACAGGTGCCTGGATACACGGGTCCGGTGTCGCCATGAGGCGCGGTCGCGACGAGCGCGATTTCGCGTCTCGAGCAGGTGCAGGGATACACTCGATGCATGTGCGTGAGCGCTTCGAGCGCCGCGGCATACCGCTCATTTTGAGCCGACTGAAAGATCGGTCCCTCGTCCCAATCGAGGCCCAGCCATTCGTGGTCGCGCAATATCGCGTCCGCGGCGCCGGGGCGCACCCTCGGGGCATCCAGATCTTCCACCCGCATGACGATGCGTCCTCCGGCCGCACGCGCGCGCAACCAGGTGATGAGCGCAGTGCGGGCGTGGCCGAGGTGTAGCGGGCCGGTCGGGGAGGGCGCGTAGCGCGTTTTGTAGTAGGGTCGGGCCATCGCGATGCGAGGAAGTTCAGGGTACATCACTACGTGCTTTCCGACCGGCCGACACTACCCGGGAATCGCCGATCGAATTGCCGAAGCGATTCAATCGGTCGATGGGCTATGCGAAGAGTTCGATGCAAGACGTGCGTGGACACGCATTCCCCTGGTGGTCATTGATTTCGAGACGACAGGAACCGACCCTTTTGTTGATCGCATTTTGGAGATCGGTCTGGTTCATTTCGACGATGGCCGCGTGACGAAACGCGAGGGGTTGCTCGTCGACCCCGGCGTCCCGGTTCCCGAGGAGTCGCGCGCGGTGCACGGGATCACCGATGAAGAGCTAGCTGGCGCGCCTCGTTTTTCGGAGCTTGTGCCGCATCTATGGCCGCTTCTGCAGGGTCGTTTGCCGGTGGCGTACAACGCGGATTTTGATCGCTCGTTTTTACTCGAGGAGATCAAGCGCTGCGGACGTCCCGCAGAGAAAGATGAGCCAGCCGCAGTGCGCGAGGATGTGGTTTGGGTCGATCCGTTGGTGTGGGCTCGCGAGGTTTTGAAAGACCAAAAGAGCCGAAAGCTCACCGACGTCGCCGCGCATTTTGAGATTCCTCTAGAGCAGGCCCACCGCGCGGCAGGAGACGCAGAAGCGGCGGGGCGGGTACTGATGGCTCTCTCGCCACATATGCCGAGCATGTACGGCGAGCTCGTTCGCTTGCAAGGCCGCTACGCGGCGTTTCAGCAGGCAGAACTAGGCCAATGGAAACGAGGCTAGGCTAGAGCCGTGGCCTTTTGCCCTGACCGCGGCTTACCTCCTCGCTCTCTCCCTGCGAAAGGCTCGGAGCCTTCCTCAGTCGTTCGCTGTGGGGGCGCTCGCGCTCAGACCAAAATTCCAC
>JANQQS010000026.1 GCA_028284955.1 Myxococcota bacterium
TCGTAATCTCGAGAGAAAAGCTAAGGTGTTCGGGTTCAAACTCTTACCCATCCCACAAACCGAATCGGGGGTTAGTTAGGAGACCCTCAGGCAAACTGATCAGTGCTCTACAGCGTGCGGGCGAGTTCTTGGATTAACTCCCGCGCCTTCGGCGAAAGCTCTTTGGGCACGTCGACTTGGACCACGCAGATCAAATCGCCGCGACCTCGACCGTCGATGCGGTGCACGCCTTGTCCGCGAAGCGTGACCACGTCGCCAGCTTGGGTGCCGGCGGGAACTCGGACGGATTTGGTGGGCGGCTCCTCGCCTTCGGGGATTCCGCCCGCGGGAGCGAGCATCGGAATCTCAAGCTTAGCCCCGAGCGCGGCTTGCGGAAACGAAACGTGAAGACGATGGATGAGCTCGTAGCCATCGCGCTGGTAGTGCTCATGAGGCTCAATATCGACCGTGACGTAGAGATGGCCGGGAGGCCCCCCGGCGCGACCGGGCTGTCCTTGGCCGGTAAGCCTGAGCGTCTGTCCGGCGTCGATTCCCGCGGGAACGCTGATTTTAACTTGGCGCTCGGAGCGCACTTCGCCGGAGCCTTCGCATTCTGCGCACGGCGTGCTCGCGAGCTGACCCTGCCCGCGACACGTGGGGCAGGTTTGAGAGAATACAAACGCCCCGCGCGCCTGGCTAATCTGACCGGAACCGCCGCAGGTCTTGCAAAGCTCGACCTTTCCACCTTCCGCCCCCGTCCCTCGGCAAGGCTCACACGGCGTCGGGTGAACGAGGTCGAGGTCTTTCTGCGCGCCGAACACCGCTTCTTCAAGCGTCAACTGAATGCCCGAACGGAGGTCTGCGCCCCGCGCGGGACCGCCTCGTCGCTCGCGCCGGCCGAAGCCGCCCATGCCAAAAAAATCACCGAAAACGTCCTGAAATTGACTGAAAATGTCGCCTAGGTCGGAAAACCCCTGGTGCCCCGCGCCGCTCAGGCCATCATGGCCATACTGATCGTAGATGCGCCGCTTCTCGGCGTTGCTAAGCACGTCGTAGGCTTCAGAAACCGCCTTGAACTTCTCTTCCGCGTCCGGATTGTCCGGGTTGCGGTCCGGATGAAGCTTCAGTGCCAGCGCTCGAAAGGCTTTCTTGAGCTCCGCGGGGGACGCGCTGCGTTCTACGCCTAGGGTTTCGTAGTAGTCCTGCTTCGCCATCGTGCCTCGCGTGCCGACGTTCGGCGCGCAAGTTAAGCATCCTCAGAGCAAGGTCAAGGCAATAGAGCGAGGTCAGGGCAATCCAATCATTCCGCGGCACCGGCCGGCGGCAACACAGAAGACGCATGCCGGTTTTGCACGTCCGCCACCAGCGCATCAGAAAGGCGCCCCGACTGCTGAAACGCGCGCATATGAAGCACGGGCTGGGTGCCCAGCTCGGTCATCCGAGCGTCGTCAACCCCTGTTTCTGACAGGCGGCGCGCTTCGTTTGCGCGGAGGCTTTTGCCGCGCCCTTCCGAAGCCGAAGCAGGCGAGTATGCGCGAGCCAGGTTTAACAGCGCGTCGAGGGAATTCATCTTCATAAACGGACACGTCGCGCATCCACCCGCCGTGGAACACCCTTCGCCAGCCTGAACCCCCGGAACCACGCCCAGCTCGCTATCCGAAGCCTCGGCGATGGCTTCGCTCGCCACGGGAAACACGATCTCCACCGCGCGATGGGGGCTCGCCCCGGAAACCGAACGCGCGCGTAGCTCAGCCTGTACGCGCCCCACAATCGATGTGATCATGCCCGCTTCGGTGCCGAGCACAAAGCGCAAGGGGCCGGTCTCCACTTCGCGCACCCGTTCGGTAATGAACTGAAGAATATTCGATGTTGAGCCGACCACGCCTCGGCCCTCGCGTTGCGCAGCCAGCGCGAGGGAAAACATTTCTCCCGGCACTTCCAAATGAGCTGTCAGCATCGCGTCGGCGTAGTGGTCCTGAACCTGCTGGCTTACCTCCTCACCAAACATATGGTGAACCACGCACACGCCCTGTTCGAAGTAGTGGAGCCGCTCGTGCAGCGACTGCAGCGTCGCTCGGCTATGCGCGGGATGCAGGCGAGCGATTTCCTCGTTGCTCAAACCGCTATAGACCTCCACCATCTCGCTCAGATTCCGGCCCATATACGTGTCTGGGCCAAACCAAATATTGAGGTCTGAAATCTGGGCGCTCGCCTGAAGCAACGTCGACATCACATTGCTCGAGGTGCACGTAATGGTCGGCACGAGCGATTGCGCAATGGCTTTGGTGCGCAAGCTGGTGTTGATGTAAATCACGTGCAGCGACGTCGGCTGCCGCGCGGCCTGTTCCAAATACGCTTCGTAGGCCGGCTGTTCCGCAGATTCAGCCAGCGAACATCCGATGGTTTCGGCGGCGGCCCGGTAGACGGGCACATGCTCAAACCCCGCTGCGTCAAGCATGGCGCGAACGTTCTCGCTCATGAAGTCGACGCCGAGCACGACGACCGCATCGATTCCGCTTCGCGCCATCGCGAGCGCCCGGTCGGCCATGACCAAAGAATCCGAGATGTGAATGTGGGGCCAGGACGACGCGCTGAGCACGCCTTGAAGCTCCGGGTCCATATAGAAGTGCGCGACGACGCCGATATTTTTTGCTTCGAGCGCTTCCGTAAGCTCGGCCACGGAGCGCGGGTCAGGCGTCAAATAGAGCGCTTGCGCTTCGGCAAACGCGCCTTGCGGCTCTAGTTCATTCGCGGAAATGAGAAGCGATGGGAATGGTTGCACATCGAGAGTATAGAGCCCCTATGCCGCCGGTCGACACGTCGGTCTATGTGCACTTTCCGTGGTGCGCGAAGAAGTGCCCCTATTGCGACTTTGCCACGCGCGCGATCGAGCCTCGCCTCGTTCCCGGCGAGGCATACGCGAGCGCAGTGCTCCGCGAGCTCGAGCGCCGACAAGGCGCTCTTTCGCGCCGTCGCCTCTACTCCGTATTCTTCGGCGGCGGCACCCCATCGCTATGGAAGCCGACCGAGCTCGCGCGCGTGCTTCGAGCGATTCGCGAAGCCTTCCCGTCGGAAACGCGCGACCTTGAAGTCACCGTGGAATGCAATCCGTCGTCGCTGACCGACGCGAGCGCGCTGCGCGAAGCGGGGGTTACTCGATTGTCGATCGGCGTGCAGTCGCTTAGCGACGACCGGCTCAAGTTTTTTGGACGCTTACACGACGCGAAGCGCGCTCGCGCAGCCATCAAACACGCCCAGCAGGCATTCGAACGCGTCAGCGCAGACCTTATGTTTGGCGCACCCGGTCAAACCGCCTCTGACCTCGATACGGAAATCAAAGAGCTCCTCGACCGAGGCCTTGAACATCTCTCGATCTATGCGTTGACCATCGAGCCAGGTACCCAGTTCGGAACGCTCGCCCGGATGGGACGCTTGCCCATCGCATCCGAAGATAGCTACGCCGAGATGTTCGCCGCCGCTGAAATCGCCTGCGCCACATATGGCCTCGCTCACTACGAAGTGTCGAACTATGCGCGCCCAGGAGCGGAATCGCGCCACAACCTCCACTACTGGCGCGGAGGAGCGTATCTCGGGCTTGGCGCGGCCGCGGTAGGGTGCCTCGACCAGGGAACCGGCGCCGCGCATCGCTACCGCAACGAGGCAGACCCCGAAGCATACCTCGTTCGCGCCGACACCGCGTTCGAGGAAGACCTTGGCCCGCAAGACATCATTCGCGAAGCGTTGATGCTCGGCTTGCGGACAAACGAGGGCGTCGACCTCCGCGCCACATCCGCGCGAGCCGGAGTCGATGCGCGGGCCGGGCGACAGCGTTCCATCGACAAGCACATTCAGCGAGGCAATCTACGCCTCGAAAACCACCGCCTCACGATCCCTCAAGAGCGATGGATCGCGCTCGACGGAATCGTCGCTGACCTGTTCTAGCGATTTGCTCAGTTTTGATGCAGTCGCCGCATGTTTGATGAGGTCGCCAGCTTTTTTGCCATAGGCTCGGCTTCCTCGCGGAGCTCTGGTACCATTCGCGCTCGTGCCCGCCGAGTTCGATTCTGCGGTCTTCAGCGGCCTGGTGGCGGAAGGCTTGGTCAAAATGTGGGGCAAAACCGTGGCGCTAGCCGGGGTTGCGGCGCGGTTTGAAGCCGGCACCGTCACCGTCGTGTCTGGCTCAAACGGCTCGGGTAAAAGCACGCTGCTCCGGGTTCTGGCCGGGCTTTCTCGTCCCACGCGAGGCGAGGTGCGCTACGAAACGGCCCGCGGTGCGTACCCGCCTTCCTCGCCAAGCGTTCGCCGGGCGATGGGTTTCGTCGGCCACGAACCAATGGTCTACCCCGAGCTGAGTGGACTCGAAAACCTCGAGTTCTTCGCCGGCCTATATGGCCTCGCGGGGGTTCCCGAACACACTCTCGGGCAAGCGAAAACACTCGGCATCGCGCCCATGCTCAGCCGTCCCGCCCGCGCACTCTCCCGCGGCCAACTCCAGCGCCTCTGCGTGTTGCGCGCGCTGCTCCACCAGCCTCAGATGCTTCTGCTCGACGAGCCCGCCAGCGGTCTCGATGCCTCGGGCATGCGCGCGCTCTGCGATCTCATCGCCGACCAGCCGGCCAATCGAATCGTCGTCGTCGTAACCCACAACGCGGAGCTCATCCATCATCTCGACGCGCACCGTCTGAGCGCCGGGAACCTCGTATTGGCGCGCGGAAGAGTGCAGGAGACGCCTTCGTGAGCGTGTTGCGCGCGGCGGTTCAGTTGGCCCAAAAAGATTTGCGCATCGAGCTGCGCAGCCGAGAAATCCTCGTCACCACCGCGCTCTTCGCCGTGCTCATCGTCATCATGGCCTCGCTCGCGCTTTACACCGACCCGGTCTCCGCGCCCCAGATTGCGCCGGGCGTTCTCTGGATCGCGATCGTATTCGCCGGCGTGCTCGCGATGGCGCGAAGCTGGGGGCGCGAACGCGAAGGTTCCCCCATCGACGGCTTGATCGTTGCCCCCATTCCGCGCGCCGCCATCTACCTCGGAAAATTCGCCAGCACCTTGGTCTTTCTCGCCTTGGTGCAATGCATTCTGGTGCCGCTGACGGCGCTGCTGTTTCACCTCGACGTGGGCGCGGTGGTCGGCCGATTGATCGCGCTCTTGGCGCTCGGGTCGATCGGCTTCGCCGCTGCGGGATGCCTGTTTTCGGTGATGAGCGTGCGAACCCGCGCGCGTGAGCTCATGCTCAGCGTGGTGATTTTCCCCCTGGTGACGCCGGCGCTGCTGTGCGGAGCGGTCGCCACCAAAGAGCTGCTCTCGGGCGCTTCGATGATGCAAACGCTCGGCTGGTTGCGCATCCTCGCCGCGTTCGATGTACTCTTTCTCACCGCGGGCGTGGTGCTGTTCGAAACTCTTGCTTCGGAATAGGGCCTCGCATTCCAAATGCGCTCTGGCTCCGAAGCCGCCGTAACCGCGAGCGAACTTTGTTCGTACTGAAAGTAGCATGAACGCTCTCCGACGAACCCGAACCTCTTCGCCATTCTCGACCGCGTGCTTCGTGATGCTCGCCGGGGGATTGGCCTCGCTCACAGCCTGCGGCACCTCCAAGAAAACCGAACATACCTCCCCTTCTCCCGCCGCATCACGCGCGCCGAAACACGCCTCCCGCCCCGCGTCGCCCTCCGAGAATCCGCCTTCCGAGAATTCGCTTCCCGGGAATCTGCGCCTCGCCACCTTCGCGGGAGGTTGTTTTTGGTGCATGGAAGGCCCCTTCGAACGAATCGAAGGCGTCGGCCAGGCCGTCGCGGGCTACAGCGGAGGCCCCGAAAAAAAGCCCACCTACCGACAGGTATCGGCGGGACAAACCGGTCATACCGAAGCGGTGCAGATTACCTTTGATCCATCGCTCGTACGCTACGCGCAGTTGCTCGAAGTGTATTGGAAAAGCATGGACCCCACCGATGCCGGCGGGCAATTCGCAGACCGCGGCCCTCAATATCGACCCACCATATTCGTGCACGACGACGAGCAGCGGCGCATCGCAGAGAAATCGAAGCGCGCGCTCGCGCAATCGGGCCGCTTCGACAAACCCATCGTCGTTCCCATCGAACGCTACTCGGCGTTCTACGCTGCCGAGGCGTACCACCAAGACTACTACCGAACGAACCCTCGGCACTACAAGGCCTACTACAAAGGATCTGGCCGCGCGGGTTTTCTCAAGCGCGTGTGGGGCGACGAACTAGGCCGGATCGTGACGCCATCGCCCTCGAAAACGAAACCTTCTCCCACGAGCGATCGCAAGACCCGAGGCCACTACTCAAAACCTGGCGATAGTGAACTCCGAGCGCGCCTCACCCCGCTGCAGTACCGCGTCACTCAGAACAACGGCACCGAACGACCGTTTCGCAATCGGTACTGGAATCACAAAGCGCGCGGGATCTACGTCGACATCGTGTCTGGAGAGCCGCTCTTTAGCTCCGCCGACAAGTTCAAATCGGGCACGGGATGGCCATCGTTTACCAAGCCTTTAGTGCCGCACCACATTGTCGAACTCACCGACCGAACCCTCCTGATGACGCGCACCGAAGTTCGATCCAAACACGGAGACTCGCACCTCGGACACGTCTTTGATGACGGCCCGCCTCCAACTGGCAAACGCTACTGCATCAACTCCGCCGCGCTCCGGTTTGTCCCCGCGGACCGATTGCACGCCGAAGGGTACGGCGAGTTCGCGGACAACTTTTCCCGCTCAGCGACACGCAGCGGGCAAGGTCAGTCAGCGAAATGAGCTGATCAAATCGAGAATCAGCGGGCGAGACCAATCGAGCGCGCCGTCGTAGCGAAAACGAATCACGCCTGCGCGGTCCACAACCCAGGTTTCAGGATAGAGCTTGGTGCCGAACTTACCCTGCACCACGGCTCGGTCAGGGTCGAACAAATGAGTCAACCGGGGCGACGGCGGCAGAATCGATTTCACCGCATCGAACCCCGAATCCGTCGACACCGCGACCACTTCTACGTCGCCCCATTCTTCCGCGATTTGGGCGAGCACTTCAAGCGTCGGCATTTCCTGCACACACGGGCGACAGGTGATCGACCAGAAGTTCAGCACCACCACCTTGCCCCGATGATCGCGCAGCGTCCACGGCTTACCTCGCCGGTCCTTGAGCGTGAAATTTGGCGCGGCGAGGTCGTTCCCCAAATAGTGCGGAACTCCGCCTTCCCCGCGGGATAGCGCTTCGTACCGCTCGCTGCCCATCACCGCGCGAAGTGGCGCCTCGCGATGGCGGGAAAATCCGTCGGCAAGCGAACCCGCGAACAGATAGACCAGCGGCACGCCGAGCAGAAGCGTTGCAAGAAGCGCGTAGAGTTCTGGTCGCTGACGATCCGTCACTCCACGACCGTGCCGGCTAGCGAAACAAGCGGGTCGCGTACGGTTTGCGGGTAGTGCTTCGATCCATCCAGCTCCAGAAACACGCCTCGGTCGTCCTCATCAAGCCACTCTGCGAGCTGTGTCGATGCATGACTATCGAACCGAGCCGCGCATCGCCCTTCGAGCACGTCGCACCATAACACGTCCTCCGCGCTGCGCCTCAGGGTTGCCGGGACGAGCTGTTCTTGACGCTGGCCTGAGAGATGCAGCCACAGCTGTTCCGGTTTGCCTGCCTCGACCGAGCGGTGAACCGAGCGAACAAAGTAAGGCGGTCCCTCGATGCGCACGTAGGCCCAGTTGATGGAGTTGCGCAGGCATAGACGGCCATCCGCCGCGCGATCAATCCAACCGTCCAAGGCCCGGGTTAGCTTCGGGTGGGCGATGGGCTCGCCGTCATTGTACCAGCGACCTCGCGCATCGCGATGGATGCGGGTTTCTCGAGAGCGCCCTTGAAGAAACGTCGTGGCATCGCCGGTCGCGTCCATGCCTGGCCTCACTCGGCCTTCGCCACCGCAACGTAACGCATCCGCAGATCGTAAAGCACCTGACCAATCAGCCGCTCTTCTTCGCCGCTAAGGTTTCCCCGCGTTTTCTCTTCGAGAATCGCGATGCAGTCGATGGTTTGTTTGGCCAGCGCGAGATTCACCACGCTGTCCGAATCCGGCTGGGGGCACTGGCCCAAGTGAAACAGCGCCGATGTGCTTAGCGACAAGATAAACGTATTGAAGTCGATTTCGGTCCCTGGCTCGCCGGAACCGTCATCCCCGGGCGCGGTCACCTCATCTTGGGTCCCGACCTGCGGCTCTGCCTCTTCCTTGTCGCTATCGCTCATATCGCACCCGTCGGCGTTGTTCCCCCCGGCGCGGATTCGTTCCGAACGCTAGAGAGCGGTCGAATCGTCGTCGGCGCTGTCCGAACCCTCGGATGGTTCTTCAATGCGTTCACCCACGACCACCCCACCAGACTCCTGGCCTACCTCTACCGCCGTCGCTAGGGCAGGTTCGTCCGCGGTCGAACCCGCCGAACCTCCCAACGGTGGAGCTTCGGCTCGCGGCGCACCGGGAGGCGTCGCCGCAGAGGTCGCTCCTTGACCGGACGCGGAAAACGAACCCGTGCTCGATGCGGCGCTGACGCCGCCGAGGCTAGGCGTGCTCGCCGCAGGAGAAGCGGCTGGGCGTTCCGCCGAGGCGGCCCCCAGAACGCTTCCCGAAGCGCCTGCTGAAACCGGCAAACCAGGGGTCGCCATGCTTCCCTGAACCGAGGCGCGCGGGTCGGCGGCGGGCGGCGCCGCTTGGGGGCCTTCGTCTTCCTCCAGGTCGACGACCGCGGCATTGTCCGCGACATCGGGAAGGGCAGCGAGCTTGGCGTCGTAGTCAGCGCGCGTCACGAGCTTCTTGGCAACGTTGCGATCGACGATTCGCTTGTCGAAGAGTTTGTTTGAAAGATCGGCCATGCTTCCTCCGCGCGAAGTGTATGCACGGGCCCTTCCGTGTCAACCAAGAGACCAAAACGCTCGCCCATTGACCGCTTGCCCATTGACTCGGACAGCCCGACCATCGAACTTGGACCATCATGAGCACGCTCACCCTTCGCCTCGAAGCGTACGATTCCGTCGCCAAGCAACATATCGCGGCCGCACAAAGCCAAGCGGACCAGCGCAGCCATCGAGAAGTCGAGCCGCTGCATCTCCTCTACCAGCTCGTCGAACGCGAGGCCGTGACCCAGTCGGCGATCGAGCGCGCGGGCGTCGAGCCGACCGACCTGTTGATCGAAGCGGAGCTGTTGCTCCGAAAAATGCCCACCGTGCAACACGCCCCGGCCTATCTTTCGCCTCGTATGCTGGGCTTGCTCAGCCGCGCGGAAGGCGAAGCGGCGCGCCTTGGAGGCACGCCGGTATCTCCCGCACTCCTGACGTTGGCCTGCGCTCAGGAAACGCAGGGGTTCGCGCGCGACGTGTGGAACGCTTGCGGCTTGAGTGCATCGTTGATGCGCGCTGCCTTAGCCGATACCGCAAACGCCGACGCAACTGGAGTCGGCGCAACCGAGTCCGCCACGAACGGGATCAATCGCGCAGCTTCCCGCAGCACGAAAACCTCTTCGAAGAGCGTCTCCGGCAACCCGATTGAAGAATTTGGTCTCGACCTCACCCGACGCGCAGCCCAGGGCAAGCTCGACCGCGTGGTCGGCCGCGACGCTGAAATCCGCCGCATGCTGCAGGTGCTGGCGCGACGACGAGACAATAACCCGTTGCTTGTCGGCGAACCAGGCATCGGAAAAACATCGACCGTGCATAAACTCGCGCTGCGCATCGCGCATCGCGATGTGCCAAAGATGCTGCTCGACAAACGCATTGTCGCGCTCGACACGGGAACGCTGGTGGCGGGCGCGACGCTGCGCGGGCAGCTCGAAGAACGCATGCGGAGCCTGCTCGATGCCATCCGCGACGCGAGCGGCGAAGTACTGCTCTTCATCCCCGACCTCAGCGCTCTGATCGGCAAAACCAGCGGGGCCGGAGAACTGCTCGCCGCCGCGATGGCGCGCCGCGAACTCCGGGTCATCGCGGTGAGCACGCCCGAAGCGCTCCGCAAAGCCGTCGACGAAGGGTCACCCCTCACCCGGCGATTCGTCGCCATACCGATCGAGCCACCCTCAGACGAAGAAGCCATCGGAATTCTCCGGGGCACCGTAGACCGGTTCGAAGTGGAACACGGCGTACGCATTCCCGATCCCACGTTGCTTGCCGCGCGCCGATTCGCGAAGCGATACGTGCCCTCGACCCACCTTCCCAAAAGCGCGCTCGACCTGATCGATGAAGCCGCTGCGCGCGTCCGCGTGGAAATGGAAAGCGTTCCCGAAGCGCTCGACGAACTGAAGCGTCGTCTCGAGGCGATCGAGATTCAGCAGCGCGCCCTGGCCGATGACACCGATACGAATTCCACCCGCACGCGCGCCCAGCTCCAGGAAGAAGCCGAGCGCATCGCGCCGCAGATCCAGCAGATGCAGGCCGACTGGGAAAAGGCGCTCGACCACGCGGCCAAGGCGCGCGGTCTCAAAGAAGAGCTCGCCGCGGCGAAACGCGAGCTCGAACAAGCCCGCGGCGCGGGCGACCCTACGCGAGCAGGAGAGCTTCGCTTTGGCACGATCCCCGAGCTTGAACGACAGCTCGAATCCGAAAAGACGACCGCGCGCGACACCGTCGTCCGCGACACCGTCACGCCTCAAGACGTAGCCGACGTCGTGGCGACGTGGACCGGAGTTCCCGTATCCAAAATGCTGGAAGAAGAGACCGAAAAACTATTGCGCATGGAAACCCATCTCTCCGCGCGCGTGGTTGGCCAAGACCGCGGGGTCACGGCGCTCAGCAAAGCCGTACGGCGCGGACGGGTCGGCCTTCGCGATCCCCGCCGGCCCATCGGCTCGTTCCTTTTTCTCGGCCCCACCGGGGTAGGAAAGACCGAGCTCGCCAAAACACTGGCCGAGTTTCTCTTTGACGACGACGTCTCACTCACCCGGCTCGACATGAGCGAGTTCATGGAAAAACACATGGTCGCCCGCCTCCTCGGCTCTCCTCCAGGATACGTCGACAGCGATCAAGGCGGGTTCCTCACCGAAGCGGTGCGCCAGCGGCCTTACTCGGTCTTGCTCTTCGACGAAATGGAAAAAGCGCACCCCGACGTCTTCAATATTCTCCTTCAGGTCCTCGACGACGGTCGGTTGACCGACAGCAAAGGTCGGCTCGCGCATTTTCAAGACACCGTCATCATCATGACCAGCAATGTAGGGAGCCATTTGATCCTCGACCACGAAGGCACCAACGAAGAACTCCGCGACGCGATCGAAGCCGAAATCCACCAGCACTTTCGACCCGAGTTTCTCAACCGCATCGACGACGTGATCATCTTTGATCCGCTCGGCAAACCGCAGCTCGCCGACATCGTCGAGATCCAGCTCCGACAAGTCGAAGCATTGCTCGAACCGCGCGGCATCGGCCTTCGGGTAAGCGACGCGGCGAAAGCGCGTATCGTCGAGCTCGGCTACGAACCCGCATTCGGCGCACGACCGCTACGCCGTATCATTCTCAAACACATTCAAGATCCCCTCGCCGAAGCCGTACTACGCGGCGGCTATCAATCTGGCGACACCGTCGAAGTCGACACCCAAAGCCCCAGCGATACCGCCAAAGCTGACCAACAAGCAGTGTTCACGTTCACGAAGTACTCAAGTTAACGGAGGGCCGAGGTCTTTTAGGAAAGACTACCTTCGACGATGCTGAGGGCGGCGTACGCGAACAGGAATCATTTGTGGAGCAGGGCGACCCAGTTCTTGAATCGCGTCCACAAACTCTTCGAACGCTTCCCTGACGCGATCCAGGAAAGTGTCGTGTTCTCTGGTTTCGCGTTCAGTCACAATTTCATTGTGCGTTTGGAATCGCTCGTGTCAACCGTGTAACAGTCCGCATGCCATTTTTCCTGCTGCGATTCGGGAGAATTCGATGATCCAGTCACGCTACATTTCCTCGTCGCCCCCAGACCACATTCACATCATCGGCATTGCCGGCACGGGAATGAGCGCATTGGCTCAACTCCTTGTGGAAGCGGGCTATCGCGTGACCGGCTCCGATCTACGGTTTGATCCCCCAGCGGGTCCTTTGCTCGAGCGTTTGGGCGTCGAACAGTACGAGGGCTGGGACGCCTGCCATCTTGAGTCGAACCCTGATTTGGTGGTGGTCGGGAACGTCTGCCGACGCGACAACCCTGAAGCGCAGGCCGCCGAACAACGAGGCCTACGCGTGCAATCGTTTCCCCAGCTGATGGGCGAAACTTTTCTCACCCATCGCCCAAGCTTCGTCGTCGCAGGCACGCACGGAAAAACGACCACCACCAGCCTGCTCGCGTTCTTGCTGCACGCGACGCACAAAGATCCCGGGTTTTTGATCGGAGGCTTGCCGCACGACTTTGGCGTGGCCGCGAAACTCGGCGCAACACGCGCGCCTTTCGTGATTGAGGGCGACGAATACGACAGCGCCTTCTTCGAAAAGACGCCCAAGTTCTGGCACTACCGACCCCGCGCCGCGATTCTCACGTCGATCGAACACGACCACATCGACATCTACCCCGATGTCGATGCGTACCGCGCCGCCTTCGCCGAGTTCTTGCGCCGCCTTCCCGAAGACGGGCGGCTCGTCGCCTGGGCCGGTGACCTCGAAATCCGCGCCCTCGCGCCGAGCGCTCCCTGCCCCGTTCGCTTCTACGCCCTCGAGGGTGATGCATGCGGATCCATCACCCCCGATTGGATGGCGGCTCCCGTGCGCCCCCAAGACGGCGCCCAACCGTTTGACCTCTATGGCCAAGGATCATTCTGCGGCCGAGTCATCTCCCCGCTCGCCGGTCACCACAACCTTCGCAACGCGGTTGCCGCGCTCGCCCTCGCAGCGGAAGCAGGCGAAGCGCCACTCAGCGATCTGATCACCGCGCTCCCCCGATTCTCAGGCGTAGCCAGACGCCAAGACCTAGTCGGCATCGCAAACGATATCCGCGTGTACGACGACTTCGCCCACCACCCCACCGCAGTGCGCGAAACCCTACGCGCGCTACGCGGCCATCACCCCCAAGGCGCGCTCATCGCCGCCTACGAACCCGCCAGCGCCACCGCATCGCGCGCGATCCATCGTAACGACTACCCCGCCGCATTCGCCGCCGCCGACTTCACCGTACTCGCCCCCGTCGCCCGCGCCGAACTCAAACCGGACGAACGGCTCGACGCCGAAGCCGTCGCCGCAGACATCGCCCGCGCGGGCAAACCCGCCCACGCCGCCACCACCATCGAAGAACTCATCACCACCATCACCACCCGCGCCCAACCCGGAGACACCATCGTACTCATGTCGAACCGCACCTTCGGCAAAGCCCACGAACAAATCCTCGCCCGCCTCGCCACCCGCCACCTCAACACATGAATGGCGTATTTTCAGCATGAATGACGTAAAAATAGCATAAAACGCACAGCACAAAACAAATCCGCGCGCCCCCAAGAACGTATGCAGCAACGATCACCCGTGCTAGTGACTCGTCATGCCGAGCATGCTGCACGAATCGCTGGTGATGTTGCTCCACAACCAACCTCGGCTCGCCCCCGAACTTCTCACAACCGTTCTTGGCGTCCCTCTTCCCGCCCACTCCGACGTGCAAGTCGCCTCGGCTTCGCTCGCCGAACTCGTGCCCACAGAGTATCACGCAGACCTCGTCCTACTTCTCGTCGAAGGCCAACCCGTCATGGCCATCGTGGTGGAAGTTCAACTCAGCAAAAAGCCTCGCAAGCGCTTCACATGGCCTATGTACCTGATGGGCCTTCGCGCACGCTATGAGTGCGACGCCTGTCTATTCGTTCTTTGCGCGGACGACGACGTCGCCCGATGGTGCGCTCAGCCCATCCTGTGCGGCCCCGGGAGCGTCGTTCAGCCACACGTCATTGGCCCTCAAGGCGTCCCCGTGGTCACCGACACAAACCAGGCGGGAGCAGCTCCCGAGCTCGCGGTACTGTCCAGCATGGCGCACGGAAACGGATCGGTGCACACCGCCGTCGAAATCGCTACCGCCGCGATGATCGCCGTGAGCAAGCTCGACGACGACCACACCGTGCTATACTCGGACCTAATCCTCGCATCACTCAGCGAAGCAGCCAGAAAGGCTTTGGAAACCATGCTTCCCAAAGGCTACGAACTACAAAGCGAATTCGCGCGCAAACACTTCGCCGAAGGCAAAGCTGAAGGAATCGCTGAAGGCAAGGCCGAAGGAATTGCCGAGGGCAAAGCCGAGGGGATCGCCGAAGGCGTGCTGGTCGTGCTCGAAGCCCGCAAAGTCCCCGTTTCTGAACAAGAGCGCCAACAGATCCTCGAATGCACCGACCCGGAGCTCCTCAGGCGTTGGCTACGAAAAGTCGCCATCGTCCAATCCGTCGCGGAACTCTTCGACGCTTAGCAGCGAATAGCTCTGGAAAGCGGTACTCGCGTCAGTCTGTACACAAGACCGCAACGGAGAACATAGCCCACGCTGAGGACAGCGGTTGTGCTCGCGAATCCCGGATGTCGTCCAGATCTGATCTCCAAGTACGTGCACCCGCGAAGCTACCGGTCTTCGCTAGTCGTAAACGTTCGGCGTCACGGGCGGTCGTGCGTAGGTCAGGTTCCTGAGATGGGCATCCGCATCCGACGCGGCGGCAGGTGTGACTTCCATCCCACTCGCATGCGATTCGAGTTCCTTGTAAGTGGCCCACTTTAGCCGTTCGCTAGCCGACTGAGCTTCGGACCGCTCAACTTCGAACGTCGTCTCGAGCAGCTTGATTCGATCCTCCTTTGCCGGAGGGTAGAGCGGAAGAATCGCGTCGAAACGGCCCGCTCGCACGGCGGCTGGGTCGAGCGACCCCACAAAATTCGTCGCCAAGAAGAAGAGGCATCGTTTCGAGTCGCGCAAATCGGCAAGCAGCGGCAACATGCTTGTAGTGATCAGGGTCGCCCAGTCCCCAGAGTCTCGTCCATCACGGGATGCGATGAAAGCGTCGAACTCATCGAACATGATCACCAGCTCCTCGACCTCGCGAAGACCCCGAAAGAGCGAGCGAGCACGCGCGATGATTCGGTCGGGACCTTCTTGAGCCAGATCCGCGGGCGTTACATACAAAAAGCCGAAGCCCATTTCCTTAGCGATCGCTTTCACCAACGAAGTCTTTCCTGTGCCGGGTGGTCCGAACAACACGGCCGACGCCGACGAACGGGTTTCGATATAGTGTTTTTTGAGCTTTCCGGTCAGATCGAACGGCGCAATATCGTAGTTTGAGAACGCGACATCAGCTGCGAACTCCCGCTCTACGACCAACCCGTAGTCTTTGCACAGTCGCACTGCGACGATCTCTCGAAGAAGCCGCATTGCACTGAGTCCAAATTCGAACACGGAAAGCGTAGGCCAGGCTTCGCCCGTGTTGGTCAATCCAGGTTTTGCCCACCCTCGCACGTCGGGATCATGCAAGCTAAGAAGTCTTTCTACCTGGTCGCTGATAAGAGTTGAGAGGCGATCGAGCCAGGCCGGAAGCCGATCCCACGCTCGCAGTCGTTCACTTGCCATAGCGCACAGGGCCGACAGGACCTCGGTCTCCAGAGGTGTAAAAAACTGGTCGCGACTGACGACCCGATAGGCACCGAGCCGAGGAGATGATCGAGCGCTCCAACTGGAAAGAGCCACATCAATCCCTGCGTCGAAGAGTGGCCAGCTCGACTGGACGACGCACCCCTCAAGGCCAAAGACCAACTCGCCAGCATCAACTTCATGCGGCGGACCTGCAACGCTCCAGGCAATCTGCTTCACGACCGCCTCTTGATTTCGCGCCGCGATCTCCTTCTTCATCTCGACCGCTTTCGTCCACCAGCCGGTTTCATCCCAGCGGGACCAGCGTCGAATCAAGCGGGAGAACGTCGAAGAAAAGAGTGCGTGAGGACGGTCTGGGGAATGCGGTTTTCGGTAGTGCTGTGAGTCCTCGAAGGCTTCCACAACTCGGTCGGAAATGGGCGTGGCCTCCTCCAGCGTGTCGTCCTTTCGCATTACTCCAAGGCCACGCAGCAGATCGTAGGTGCCCGCCTCCTGATCGTTGCGGAGGTTGGTCAACTGATCAGTGCGCTGTTGTTCGATCTTCGTTTGAACCTCTTTGAGGTTCGGATCGGTAGCGAACTGGTAGAAGATCTCGCAAGCCCTCAGCGTCGTCTTCCGAGCAACATCCTGACTCTTCTCGGGGTTGTGAACTAGGCCCCCGGCTTCTCCGACGAAGTGCTCTAGATCCGCACTGCTCTGCCTGACCAGGTCGCCGCAACGACGCAAACTAAGTTCTAAATCAGAACTCACCGTATCCCCCTCCCGACTTTCCGTGGAGATGCCATCGGCACTTCATTTCAAAGACCGCTGCGCTGGCCTGGTCGCGTCGATCACTACTTAGGAGCGCCATCACACCATCAACGCTATCAGGTTGCTCCAGGAGTCCCTCGCAAGCTGAAATCAAGTTCCGAACCTTCTCTGCGTCCGCTAGGTCGCGAACGCGCGAGTGGTTGAGAACCGGATTGATGAGAGACTCAATCTGAGTCCACCCGCGGTCCGCATTTGCTATTGCCTCGCCAGTTTGTTCGCTCCGGTCAGCGCGTGCGGCCTCGAGTGCGTCTGCGTAGGTTTGCGACCAAGTCTCTGGAACCCGTCTAAGGGATATCTCATCCGCGCACGTAGCCGTGAACGGAAGGCCCGCGAGTGTTGTGTATGCTGGCGCCAGTTTACAGACAAGACTCGCCAGGATCGCCTGTTGCCACCATTGACGGTCTTCGAGAGGGATCACCAAGCGGCCAAGATGGGTCACTCGCAGCACGTACCACTCTAGAGCACTTTGGAGAGAGGCTAGGACAAGCGGATCGATTCTCGAAACTTCGATCTCAGAGGCCACAACGCCAGAAAGTTCTTTGCCAGCAATCAGGGAGTAGCAGTACAGCTCGCGCAGAATGGCGGAATCATATTCGAGGTCGTCGGCGAGGGTTTCGGCCGCCCGAACGCGGACATCGACGTCGAATAGTGGTTGGTCCGGAAAGTTCTCCATCGCAGAGTAGCAGGCCCTCAATGCTGCTTCGCGATCTTCGCGAGAGGGAGCTGCCTTCACTACGTTGAGTTCGATGTCGCTCTGCAGGCGAATTCCGTCGCTACAGCGCGCATATGAGAACGTTCCTCGCGCGGTACTCCCAAAGAGGAGGACGGTGCCTCCCAGGGCTCGAAGGTTGTCGATCAGGTCGCGCGCAACACCAACGACTTCCGCAGGGAGCAAATAGGGCAAGGCCGTCGTCAACGGATCGTCCGCGATCGCACCGCCGAGTTGAGTGAGCGGGCACTCGTGGACACAGCGGCTGCACCCAGCACGAACTGAACGTCGCACGACAGTCCCGGTCTTGCCGGATACATCCCCAACGCACGACTGAGAGTGCATCCGGTGCATCGCAACGCTCCGCGTCCGGCCACCGTACCCGCGATCAAGGTTCACAGCGTCGATAGCGACTTGCGCAATCTCCAACGCCTCTGCAGCACTCTCTAGGTTTGGAACCCCGCCGCCGTGTTCATCCCGCGTTACCGTTTGCGCGATTGCAAACTGCGGAAGCCCGGCCAATGCGGTGATCCCACACGCAGCGGCGACCGGGTCAAGCCTACCAGCGTGATCGACCGGTGTGGGACCGAGAGCAACCAGTGGCAGCGGGAGACTCCGCCGCAAAAGCTCCGCAAACCGGCCGAGATCCGCAATCGAAGCATGGCCGATGCCCTCCCGCATTACTTGGATACCCTCGCCAAGGAGGCGTGCACCAAGTTCGTCTTGGGCAAGAAGCTCTCGCTGATGAACGCGGTCCAATGCTTCTCCACACCAAGCCGGGCGAAAGGTTGAACCGAGGCTCAGCGCCATCTCTCTCCGGCGTAGGATGTCGACGATGGTTTCGATTCTCTCACCGAGCACATCACGTCCTGTGGATTCCAGGTTCGCGAGGACGAGCGCGCCGCCCCGGCTTGTGCTCGGCAGCACACGAGTCGCGCGCGCCTCGGCCAACATTTCCAAACCTGCCGAGAGGTGGAGTGTGATGTGCGTCACCCCGGACTGGGATGCACGTTCGATCTCGGCGACGACGCAGTCACCATCCAGCCGCCGCGAGATTGGATCGAAGTGCAGGTAGTGGGGCAACAGACCGATTGGCCCGTCGAATACTTCGGAGACTCGCTCATAGAGTCGTGGAGCGACCGGCACTGTGCTCAGATCCACCACGATATCCGGCCGTCGGTTGGCACGCGAGAGCAAGCCGCGGAGCTTCTCAATCTCGCGTTCTACCTCTCTCGGGGAGTTCGCGCCTATCGCCACCGCAGTTCTGACTGGCAGTCCCCCGCCCACGGCTAGGTAGCCTCGATTTGTCCGCAGGCGTACGTGTCCAGGCTCGCGCCTCATCTATTCGAGTCTCGCAGCTCAAGCGGGAACTGCCAACCAACGGGCAGATACAGAAATTGCGCACAGTGCATCAACCAACGGGAGGCGGCGATTTGCCATCGAATCGGATAATGACCGACTGGCGGTGTGGTCCGCGGACGAGGCTAACACCGAACTGCGACCTTCAGCCAACTCCCTCTGACATGGGTGATGTCGAAGCAGCCCTCTCTAACTTGCAGCACGAACAGGGTCTCATTCACCGTGTTCTCGCCACCCTTGATCAGATTGAGCTGGCGGCGATAGACCTGCACGCCCATGCCGCTGCCACAACCGCGCTGGCCACCCTCAACGAACTTCCTAAAGTCGCGATGGAGGGCAGAAGGATCTTCGGAGACACCTTGACGCACTCCAAGGAATGAGTCGGTATAGCACTCGGTGAGTAGTTTCGAGCACGGCGGCATCCTGAAAACTTGCTCGCCGAGAATGTCCGTCATCGGGAGCCTCGCGCAGGAGATCGGGGGAGCACCTGCAGGTCGTTGGTGTTAGGTCCTGGCGTTCGATCCGGCGGGCGAGGGCAAGACCTAGGTTCTGGTACTGAGGCGGTGCGCCCGCGAGCTCCAGTTGAACACCCTTGCTGAGTACCGACTGCCGTCGCAGCTCATCGGTAGTTACGCCGAGGAAGCGTCTCAGCCAGGCGCGGCCACCATTTCTCTCCGAAAGGTGCCCGCACGCCGCGCTCGACCTCACCGAGGTAGACATGTGAACAGCCCAGGGCGTCGGCCAGCTGTCGAAGGCTCCAACCTACCTCGCGCCGCTTCCTTCTGATGTACTGGCCGAACTGTGAATTCATAGGTTCTCCGTGTTGTAAGGCGCACTTAACTCCCCCGGTCAAGGCGGTCGCGTCAACGCCCCGGGATGATCGGCCGAACCAGCCGACTCACGATGCTCGGAAGTCGGTCCCGTACCCCGACGACTACTTCATTTGGCTGTCGACACGGTGCTCAAAGAGCGGACCATCTCGCTCCCTCATGTCCTCATGAGCTCCTCGCACGGTTGGCCAAAAGCCGAAACGCCAGAACTCCGCCTTCGGATAAGGCGCTCAAGATACTTCCCAGTAGGCTCGCAGATGGCCTTGGGGTCGCCGGGGCGTCGTCCGTGCCAACCGGCCAGTAGGCCGAAACCCCGGTTGGCGCGGACGCCGAGGGGGACTTGCGCGGCGTAAGGAATACGCCACCAGTCTTGAGACGGCGCCGCATCTGCAAGTCCCCCGTCCCCGGCGACCCCAAGGCCATCTGCGAGCCGGGTGCACTAAGAGCACGTGCGCCCTGGACCCTCAAAAAACTAAATATCTAGATTGCTCACGTTGAGCGCGTTGTTTTCGATGAACGCGCGGCGGGGTTCGACTTGGTCGCCCATGAGTACGCTGAATAGTTCTTCGGTTTCTACTGCGTCCTCGATGCGAACTTGGAGCAGCGTTCGCGTCTCGGGGTCCATGGTCGTTTCCCAGAGTTCGTCGGGGTTCATCTCGCCGAGGCCTTTGTAGCGCTGAAGCGCGAGCCCTTTGCGCGACCGTCGGTCGATCCATTCCCAGAGGTCGTCGATGTCGCCGATCTCTTCTGGCTCCGACGCTTCCTCGCCCTTCTTATCGAGCGTCACCCCTACGAAAGGCGGCTCGCCAAGGGCGCGAATGCCCTCGTCGATCTGGCGTAGCTCCGCCCATTCGCCGGCTTCCAGCAAATCGAAATCAACCTTGGTCTCCCGAACCGTCGTGCCCGACCCCGTCGTCATCACGATACGCAACCGATCGTGCTCGGTATCTTCCTCGATCGCTGCCTCGAGCGGCAGAAGATCAGGACGCCGGCGCTCGAGATATTGCTTTACCTTCTCGACCACCTCGTCCACCACCTTGGCATCGGCGAGCCCGTCTACGTCGAGATCGGTGCGACGGATCAGCGCTTCGACCACCGACGGCTCGGCGCGGTGTTGAATGTTGCCGAGAAGCACGCGCCAGCGACGAATATCATCGACCAAGCGAATCAACGGGTCTCCCGTCATCGGAACGGTTCCGGATTTTGACCGAATCATGACATTGGCCGCGCCCGCTTCGACCAAAAACCGATTCAGCGCTTCGTCGTCTTGAAGGTATCGCGTCTTCTTGCCCTTCTTGACTTTGTAGAGCGGAGGTTGGGCGATGTAGAGATAGCCGCGGGCGATAATCTCCGGCATCTGACGATAGAAAAACGTCAGCAGCAGCGTCCGAATGTGCGACCCATCGACGTCCGCGTCGGTCATGATGATGACGTGTTGGTAGCGAAGCTTCTCGATATCGAAGTTGTCGCCGCCCTCGACGCCGCAGCCAAGCGCCGTAATCAACGTTCCGATCTCTGCGCTCGACAGCATTTTTTCAAACCGCGCGCGCTCTACGTTGAGGATTTTCCCGCGCAGCGGAAGAATCGCCTGGAACCGTCGATCGCGACCTTGCTTCGCGCTTCCTCCCGCGGAATCACCCTCGACGATGTAGATTTCGCTGATCGAGGCGTCTCGGGTTTGACAGTCAGCGAGCTTGCCGGGCAGCGAGCTTGGGTCCAGCGTGCCCTTGCGCTGTACCATCTCGCGCGCTTTTCTCGCTGCCTCCCGCGCACGCGCCGCAAGCACCGACTTCTCGACGATTTTCTTGGCCGAGCTCGGATTCTCTTCGAGATACTGGCCAAACTTTTCGTTCACGATGCTCTCGACGATTCCTTTGACTTCACTCGATACGAGCTTGTCTTTGGTCTGCGACGAAAACGCGGGGTCGGGATGTTTGACGCTGACGATCGCGGTCATTCCTTCGCGCACATCGTCGCCCCCGAGCGGGTTTTTGAGGTCTTTGAGCAACTTCTGGTTGTTGCCGTAGGTATTGATGGTGCGCGTGAGCGCGGTGCGCAACCCCGTGAGATGGGTGCCCCCATCGCGATTGTTGACGTTGTTGGTGTAGGCGAAAATCGACTCGTTGTAGGAGTCGCTCCATTGCATGGCGAGCTCGACGTCGATCCCTTCTTTGACTTCGTGAACGTAGATCACTTCGTCGTGCAGCGGGGTGCGGTTCTTGTTGAGCATCTGCACAAACTCTTGCAGACCGCCCGCGAACTTGTGGGTGACTTCTTTTCCTTCGCCGCGCTCGTCTTTGAGCACAACTTCAAACCCGGCATTGAGGAACGATATCTCGCGCAACCGGTTGTTGAGCGTTTCGAAGCTGAAGTCGGTCGCAGAAAAGATTTCGGAGTCGGGCTTGAACGATATTTTCGTGCCCGTGCGCTGACTGCTCCCGATCGGCTTGAGCGACGCGATGGGCGCGCCCTTTCGGTACTCCTGAAACCAGACTTTCTCGTCGCGGCGAATTTCCATCTTCAGCCACTCGCTGACCGCGTTGACCGCACTGACTCCGACGCCATGAAGGCCCGCCGACACGGAGTAGCTGTCGTTATCGAATTTGCCGCCCGCGTGCAGCTGGGTCATCACCACTTCGGCCGCGCTCACGCCCTTTTCGTGCATGCCCACCGGAATCCCGCGACCATCGTCGACTACCGTGACGGAGCCTTCGGAATGAATCGTGACTTCCATGCGAGAGCAGTGGCCCGCCAGGTGTTCATCCACCGCGTTGTCGACGACTTCCCACACCAGGTGATGCAGGCCGGTGCCGTCGTGAGGGTCGCCGATATACATACCCGGCCGCTTCCGAACCGCCTCGAGGCCCTCCAGAACCTGGATATTGCTTTGATCGTATTCGGGAGAATCGGCAGCCGGAGCCGCGCTTGGATTGCTGGTCATGCGCGGTTAGAGCCTAGCCTCCGCGGAGGTTTGGCGCAAGACTGAGACCAAGGCACAACCCATTGAAAACAAAAGGAAAATAACGACCCTATCCCGGCTCTCGAGCCGCCGCGGAAACCGCCTCCAAACGCGCCCGAACCTGCGCCGGATTCAGGGTCGAACGGTACACATAGAGCGCGCCCGGCAAGTCGTCCTCAAGAACCGATTCACTCACCCGCAGCCGCTTGGGCACCGCAAACACAATCGGTTGTTTCAGGCCTTCGGTAACCAGCTCCACCCGCTTCCACACCGCGTCGCGGCTCCAAAACCCGAGCACTTCAAGATAGACTCGGTCTTCGTCTCGCGTGAACACCAAGTCGGGCACGCAGAGGCCAATGCCGGGCAAGTGCAGAATGTCGCCGCAAGACTGCGCGCTCCACCCTCCGAGAGAACTTTGTTCAAACTTCGCGCGAAGCGTTTCAACTTCTTCCGGCAACGAGGCTTCGGTGTTCTCGCGTTCGTGGTGTGACCCGCTCAGCTCGAAGGTAAGGCGCTCTCTCGTCTTTCCCCAACGAACCACGGCACGAAGAGAAAACCGAGTGCACGCCCGCAGCGACGGCAAGAGCAGCGCCAGTTGAAGGCCATACTTCGTGACGGAGGCGAACAAACTGTAGGGGCCATCGATCTCGATGCGGTACCCCGTATCCACCTCGTGCACCGAATAAAGCAGGCGCAAGAATTTCATCTTTCGGAATAGATCGCGAAGCGCGGCTGCTGAGTCGCACTGCACATCTACTGTCACGCGTTCCGCGCGAAGGAGCACCGCCTGGGCTTGCGCCGAATCGTATTCGTCGATCAACGCCTCTGCCGAAAGCGCTTGAAAATCACGCAGCCGATGAGCCGTTTTGAGATCGGAATAGAGTCCTTCTTCCAGGTCGCTCGCGGAGATACCCATTTCGTCGGCGCACTGCGCAATCATCTCGTCGCGATCAAAAGGCTGGCCCGCGTCGAGCTCCGCGCGCGCTCGGCTCGCCTTCGAAAACACCGAGGCGCGAAGTTCTCGAGCCCTCGACTCGAGCCCGGAGTCAAAGTCGCAGCGGTCCAACACAAGCTTGCGCAGCCCTAGCGCGACGCGTTTCTCGCGAGCCGAATAAGAAACGCCGCCAAACGCCCGCTCCACCTCGCCGCGAGTGTTCCCGACGCTCTGCACCGCGATGTCGATATACTGCGCGCCGATCGCAAGCGCGCGATCTCGGGCTCCGGACGCCCACTTGGTAAGGCAGAGCTTGTCCCCGCGCTTTCGTGCACGGACGAGATCAGCGGTAAGCACTGTGTTCTCGCCGTCTCTGGCTCACGTCTTGCTCGGTCGTGCGAGCCGTCACGAGTTCATACAAGCGGGCTTGTTTTCCATCCTTCTTGCGGAGGATTCGACCCAAACGCTGAACGTGTTCGCGCACCGATCCGCTCCCCGACACCACGATCGCGACGTTGGCATCAGGAACGTCGACGCCCTCGTTGAGCACTTTCGAGGTTGCCACCGCGCGGTAGGTTCCTTCCGCGAATCGTTTTAGTATTTCGCTGCGCTCGCTGACTTTGGTTTGGTGGGTAATCACTGGAACCAGCATGCGGCGAGAGATCTCATAGGCCGTGCGGTTGTCTTGCGTGAACACAATCGTTCGGTCGATACGATGACGATGCAATAGATGCTCTACGTAGGCGAGCTTGGCCGGAGCGCCAAACGCGATGTTCCGCTGTTTTTGATAGCTCTCCATGGCCCGGCGGCCTTCGTCGCTCCACGCGCTTCGCTTGATAAACTCGCCCCAGCCGCTGGGCGAACCGAGACGAATTCCTTGGCTCATGATGAACTGACGATACGTACGTCGCGCATCGTCGTATTCACGACGCTCCTCGTCCGATAGCTCCACCGAAATCGAAATCGTTTCGTAGTCGGCGAGGTATTCGCCCGACATCTCCACAATGTCATGTCGACATACGGTCGGCCCGATCAGCGAAGCAAGCCGATGATCAAGCCCATCCGCGCGCTCGGGTGTCGCGGTAAGTCCCAGCCGAAACGGCGCAATGCTCAGCTGGGCGCTCAGCGCATACGTCTCGCTCGGCAGATGGTGGCATTCGTCAAAGATCACCGTTCCGAATCGACGCCCAAGATGCTCCATATGGAGATAGGCGGAGTCATAGGTTGTGACAGTGATGGGTTCGACTCGATACTCGCCGCCGCCAATGACGCCAATCTCTCTGCCAAACCTGGTGCTGAGCACGTCGTGCCACTGCCGAACCAAGTCGAGCGTTGGCGCAATAACCAGCGCGTCGCGCCGTTTGCGATCGATCGCCATGACGCCGACCAAGGTTTTTCCTGCGCCCGTCGGAAGCACCACGACACCTCGACCGCGCGCGGCAAGCCATGCATCGAGGGCTTCCTTCTGGTACGGCCGCGGTTTTTGGGTGACGACAAGGCCGCGGTCGAGTTCCCCATACGCCGGAACGTCGTCACGATAGGGAATCTCCTGACGAACCAATTCTCGCACGATGGGCGCATAGGCCATGCCCGGAGCCCGAAACGCGCGGACCCGTTCATCCCAGGTGCATGGCTCAGCGAGCGGGGTCTCTTCGGATGCGTTGCGAATCTCGATGGTTCCGGACACAAAGGTGAGCGCGACCGGTTCCACATCGACTCCTCAGTGGATGTCCCTCGGGCGGCAACTCAATGCTTGCTCGGAAGCAAGATCGAACTCAATGCGCGTGTCCAGCATGCGGATCCGCGGGCGCGGCACCAGGCGAAGCTGCGCCAGCCCCCGATGGTTTGGCACCGGGCGGATTGGCACCGGGCGGATTGGCACCGGGCGGATTGGCACCGGGCGGACGGGCACCGGGCGGGGCGCTGGTACCAGAGGACTGGGCGGGCGAAACACCGGCCGGCGATTCGTCTTTCTTAGGTTCGGCGGCGGGCGCTGGCTGCAACCCGAGCACTACGCGGAGATCGTCTTCTACCTGCTTGGCCGTCGACGCGACGATCCGCGCCCAGGTTCGAGTCACTCCGCTGCGCGCGTAGTAGGCCGGTTGCCCTGCTTCCGCTTTGACCATCTCGATCTTCTCGAGCACTTTCCCGCGCGGATTCGAAAACTCGACCGTCATGATCGGCGTGAGCGCCGCGCTCTCTCCCTCGATGTCGCTCCCTGGAGCCGCTTTTTCATCCAGATATTTCTGCACGCGAAGCGCGTCCACGCGTTCCAGCCAGTTGGAGTAAAGCTCATTGCGCCGATCCGGCGCCTCTGCATCGACCCATTCTGCTTTGTCGGGGTCGAGGCGATTGCGGTGCTCAAGTTTTTTGTTTCGCTCGAACCCTTTCACCGATGCGGAGGCGAGTTTGGTCTTCTCCACGTCCATCAGCTCGCGCTGCATCAGGCGGAATTCGGCCGACTCGATATCTTTGAGAATCGCCGAGTTCAGAAGGTATACCGACCCGCCACCCTTGGCACGTGCGTAGCGGTCGCCGACGCCAAACGCCGAACCGCCGATCTCGAACGTTCGCTTTTTCCCGCCGCAGCGCATCACGAGCTGGCTCTGCGGCTTGTCGAGCTCGATTTCCTTGAGCTGTTTCTTCTTGAGCTTTCCGAGCGACCGCTGCGCGACAAAGGGGGCAACCGTTTTGAGGTAGTCTTTGACCGCTTTGCTGCCTACGAATCGCTTGGTGTCTGGCTTGCCCTTTTCCGGCGTTTTCTTCACCGTGATCCAGAAGTATCCAGAGCGGCGCGCAATGATGGTTTCTTGCGTCTTTTTCTTTAGACGAACTTCTTTGACGTCGCCCGCATCGCAGTCCCACACCGTAACCGCATCCGCGGCGCGTTCCGGCGCGTCGCCTTCCGTCCACACGCTGTAGGCGAGCCAAAGGCCGCCAAGCGCCAGCACTGCGTGCGCGATCACGCTCTTCATGATGCGCTCCCTCGATTACCCTTCGGTCCTCCCGAAGAGGTTTCTTTCTTTTTCGATTTCTTCGGGCGGTAGCGCCGATACGCCACGATAAACCCGATGAGGAGAATCGGCACCGGCGCGCCAAAGCTGGTCGCATAAAACCAGACCTTGTCCTCGTCGCGGGTATGCTCGATCTTCACGTCTTCCTCGGACGCGGTTTCGCCGACGATCTGGTCTTGTCCGAGAAGCCACTGCATGACGTCGGAGAAAATCAGTGCGTTTCCGGGATTGCGAATCACCTGGTCAGTGACGAAATCGGCGTCGGCGATCACCACTGCGCGACCCTCTTCGCCTTTAGGATTCTTGACTGTGATCGCAGCCATCACGTTGGCCTCTTCAAGCGCCTCGTCTGGGCCGCGCTGAAAATCGCCATCGAGGTCGCGCCACACATCACGCGCGGTGCGCACCGGGAACACGACTTGCACACCCTTCGGAGTAGACTTGGCGGTCTCGAGAGATCCACCTTGCACGAGCACCGCCGCGAGCTGCGCGGAGTGACGGCTCGCAAGGGTCACCGTGGGGTGGGAGCTGAACCGGTTGGTGAAGACCAGCGTGCGGTCGGCGAGGGTGTGGGTTCGGCGAACGTGGTTGCGCTCGCTTGCGAGCGTGCCGGGTTTGATATTGATGCCCAGCCCAGCGAGAAGTGGCTCGAGGCCGTGATTGTCGCCCGGATCCACCAGCACCACCAGGCGCCCTCCGCCAGTACGCAGGTACTCGAGCAAAGCCGCGTTCTCTTCTGGAAGAAGCGGCTCTCGAGGGCCGACTACCGCCACGGCAGGCGCGCCCGCGGGCACGGCATTGGCGAGCCCTTGCGCCATCCCCAGCGGGGTCGTGGTGATGTTCGAGCGACCAAGCGCGTTCATGAGCTCGCTGAGCCGCAGCGGTACCGGATCTCCATCCGCTCCCATGCGCGAACGCTCTCGGTGACCCGCTGTCATGTGAAGTTCGCGACGCTGGCGAGTCAGCTTCACAAACGACTCTTGGAACGTCCCGTCCAGCGTTCGCAATCGGCTGCGAGCTGCACCGAGCTCGAGGCCGACTTCAAAGTTCTCTGCTTGCTGCGTTTTTTCTTTGCCTTTGAGCAGCACAACGAAACCATTGCCGCGAACTCGATGTTTTTTGGCTAGCGCGGGAACTAGAGCATGGTCGACACGCCGTACGGAGAGCTCCTTCCCCGCTTTATCGATTTCATCGAAGTAGGGCCTCAGCTTTTCATAAACGTCGTTGACCCGGGGATAGAACAGGAGCACCTGGATCGGTTCGCCGAGTTTCTTGACCATCTTGGTCGTCGCGTCGCTCGGCCGCGTTGTCTTGAGGTACGACACGTCCTTTTTGACGTCTCGCTTGGTCGTCGCGTAGTTGACGCTGACCAAGAACACGAGCGATAGCGCGAGGCTCACGCCGGAAAGCGCTGCGGCTCGGAATCGACGCATCTCCACCGATTGGCTGATCGGCATGCTCTGGAGCGCTGTTTCCATGAACAGCAACGCACAAAACGCGGTTCCCAGCACCGCCGGCCACAAGATTTTCAGTAGCGGCCCAATGCGATCCTCTGGACCGGTGTCGATCCCGAGCAGCTCGAGACCCCAATCGGTCGACAGGGCGTAGAGACCGAGCGCGATGACGATCGCGATATACGACCCGATGACCGCCAGCTCCGGACCGCGCGCAGCTTCTGCCACCTGCGAGCGCGCTACGAAGCGGTACGCGAGCGCTCCGAGCGCCCCGAGCCCGCCCAGAGCGAGCACCGCGTTGCGCGCGGTACCTTCTCCGAACAGCCGCTCCGCCAGAAATACAAGCACCACCGAACCGAGGATGCTCAGCGACGCGATGAGTCGACCGGCCTTCATCGCCACCTCTGACTCTGCAAGACGCGCGTCGCGGCAAGCAGCGAAATATAAATCATGGATAGGTAAAACACGATGTCGCTAAGCTGAATCAAGCCCTGACGGAAGCTCGTGTAGTGCTTCCACACTGGAGCGAGATGCGCGATGACGTCCTGTAGTGGGGGATCCGAAATCCGCGCGATGAACCAGCTCAGCTCGAGGATGCCGACAAAGAATGCGGCCACGAGCACGCTGACGAAGGGATGCGGGGACAGCGCGGAAGCGAGCATTCCCACCGCCAGGATGGCCGCGCCGAGCAAGATCATGCCTCCGTAGCCGCCTGCGATGTGGCCGATCGATACCTTGCCGTTGACGAAAATCAGCGCCGGCAAGTAGAGGCTCAAGAGCACCACGATGCTCAAGAACACCAGCGACGAGAGAAACTTTCCGATCACGATTTCGCCTTCGCGAATCGGCGAGGTAAAGAGCAGCGTCTGAACGCCGTTGCTGCGCTCTTCGGCCAGCATGCGCATGGAAAACAGCACCGCGGTGGCCTCGGTGATGAACGCAGCGTTGAATAGAAATGTCTCGAGAACGATGGCCGAATATTGAGGCGAATCACCAACCGCGACCGAGTTGAACTGCAACGCATTAAGCAGAAGGGCGAACGCTGCGATCAGATAACCGCTCGGGGTGCGCATATACGCGCCGAGCTCGCGACCCATAATCAGGAGAATATTGCTCATGATTCGACCTTCTCAGAGGTTTCGCTCGAGGAGGAGGATTCGTCGGACGAAGATCCGCTGGGCTTTGCCTCTTCGCTGGGCTTCGCAGCTTCGGCGGATTTGGCTGGTTCGGTGGCCACCTTGCTACCTTTGGCAGGTCCGCCCTTCGACGAGGCCGACTTTTTCGACCCGAGAATCGCGTCGACAGCGGCGGACGCATCGGACGTTTCCGACTTGCTGAGTTGAACGAAAATCGCCTCGAGGCCCGTCGACAAACGCTCCATCCGCAAGAGCCCGGCTCCCGACTCGACGACTGCGCGCGCAAGAGCCTCGCGCACATCGCCCCGCGCACGGACGCGAAGATTGACGATGCCGTTGTCTTGGTCGCCCGGCTCGATATCCGTGACCTCGTCCACCGCGTTCAGCGCGCGATGAACATCGACGTCTCCCGGCCGGACCTCGAGCGCAATCAGAGATCGGTCGCCGTGGCTCGACACCAAGTCTTCCTCGCTGCCCTGCGCGGCGATCCGGCCGCGGTGGAGCATGAGGATGCGGTCACAGGTTTGCTCGATTTCGGACAGGATGTGCGTGCTGAGCAAAATCGTATGCTGGCCGCGCAAACTCTTTATCATTTCGCGCATTTCGACAATTTGAACGGGGTCCAAGCCCTGAATCGGTTCGTCCAAAATGAGCAGCGCCGGCCGATGGACAATCGCTTGGGCGATGCCCACTCGCTGGCGGTAGCCGTGGGAGAGCGTGCCGATGGATTGATCCGCCACGTCTCGAAGCGCGCAGGTGTCAATGACGCGGGGGAGCCGCTTTTTGATCTCTGCGCCCGACATGCCGCGGAGCTTTCCCGCAAAGCGGAGATAGCTCGCCACCGTCATCTCGGTGTAGACGGGAGGCGTGTCGGGGAGAAACCCGATGAGCTTCCGGATTTCGTGGGGTTGTTCTTCGGCGTCCAGCCCGCGGATGGTGACTCGCCCCGAGGTAGGTAGGAGCAAGCAGCTCAGCAACCTCAGGATCGTGGTCTTTCCGGCCCCGTTGAGGCCCAAAAAGCCAACGCACTCCCCTTCCTCGATCCGGAAGTCCAAGTCCTGAACCGCGGGATGAGAGCCGTAATACTTGGTGACTTGGTCAACGACAATCATCGGTTTGGGCGTCGATTCGTATCATGCATTCTGCGTTCGTCAATATCCGAACGGGGCTACCCAAACAAGCGGGAAACCTACGATCTACTCAGTCAGGGGAACATCGATGCTTTCGCAGCCCGAAACCCCGCAACTCATATTCGCCGGACACTGCACATCGATGCAGGCGCGGACGAGCAGTAACTCGAGCCGGAGGCTTTGCATGTCTTCGAACTCGAACCGCGCATCCCGCAGCACGACGGCTCCACCATTTTTTCGGGCCACCGCGTCGACCCGAAAGGGCCCGAGGCGACCTCCGCGATGAATCAAACCCAGAAATCGCGGTAGACCGAGCTCGCTCTGATTCAGAAAGGCTTCGGAACGCTGGCGTTCCCCGAGAGGCCCGGTGACTTCGATCTCGATCTCGTCGATTTCGTCCGGCGAATTAAGATCGCTATCCACCACCACGACCACCTCGGTCACTCCCGACGCGTCGCTGCTGCATCCCGAAAGCCCGAGACCGAGAAGGCCCAAACCGACCAAGCCCCGGCCGAAAAACGCCAATCCATCGAGCGCCGAAATCGCGAGGTTGATTTGCCGCCACTGTTTCGCCGTCAGCCAATGTTTCGCTGTCAGCCAATGTTTCGCTGTCAACCAATGTTTCGCCGCCATCATCGAAACTCCAGTACGGGGGGATTGAAGTCGCCTTGCGCTGCCGCCGCCGAAGTCTCGTCGTCGCGAAGCAAAACATAGGTGACGCCCGCCGCGGCACCCGCCACGAGCACAGCACCCAAAACGGTCCAGAACTTCCAGTTCCGTCGCAACGGAACGGAGTCGTCTTTTTCGGGAGGGGGGCGGGTATGTGCCACTCCAGAACGCGTCTCTTTCGGTTTCGGCTCGACCGACACGTTCGGCGCAGCGCCCACTGGCGGAACCACCACGCGAACGGATTGGGCGCCGCGTTCGGTGACGGTGACTTCAGCCCGCGCGACCTCTTTGCCGCCCCGCTCCGCAACGATGACATGGCTCCCCGGGCGCACGTGAATGTTGGTCCCGAGGCGCTCCTCCGATAGCTCGCGCCCGTCCAGCGTGACGTACGCGCCATGGGTCACCCCGGCGAGCTCAACCTTGAGGGTTCCCGAGCGTGCCTCGATCTTGCGAAGCAAGGCTTCGACTTGCTTCTTGGTCTCCTGGGTCTGTGGGCCCGGGTCGTCAAACGTAATGCCCTGTAGGATGTCCTCGGCCTCGGCGTACTCCTGAAGCTCGACCAGAGCCACGCCCAGATTGTATCGGACCGCCGCGGTGTCGCGAACCCCGATCACTTGCCGAAATTTGTCCGCGGCCTCCCGCCAACGACGCAAGTCTGCGAGTTCTATGCCTTGTGCGAACGCCGCGCGGGCCCGACTCACCTGCTCCGCGGACGGCGTCGGGGCTGGCTCCGATTGAGCGCGGGCCTCTGCCGAAGAACCAGCCCAGGCTGCCAACACGAGGGCGACCCCGAACCAATCTCGGGCAAAGCAAAACATGGGATGTCCATACATGGCTCAACATCCTACAATGAACAGGCATGGCTGCATACTTGGAGGACCGCTACGAGTTCGGGGACGAGCTCGATCGCTTGCCGCTCGGTCGTAGGTTCAAGGCCAAGGATCGACGTTTCGGAGAACCCGTCGCGGTCTCCGTGCTGGAGGTCGAGGGAGAAGGCGCGGATGCCACGCGCGCGCAGTTCACGAAAGACGCCGACGCGCTCGAACGACTGAGACATCCGCACGTGGTGCGCGTTCGGGATGTCGGCCGCTCTCGCGCGGGTCACCCCTACATGGCCACCGAGCCGTCGGTCGGTCAGTCGATCGGAACACGACTGGAGGAAACCCCATCACTTCTCATTACCGATTTGCTCCGAATCATCGCCGGAGCGCTCGACGGGCTCGCCGCGGTGCACGCAATCGGCACGACACACGGAGACATTGAGCTCGCGCACATTTGTCTCTTTCAGGGAGGGAGCCCCAAACTTACGGGTTTTGGACTGAACTGCGCCTGGGACCGCACCGGCCTCGTCTCGGCACAAGACCGCGACGCGCGCGTCCAGCGCTCGCTCGCGTACATGGCGCCCGAGCAGGCCCGCGGTGAAGCACCAACTCCTCAGAGCGACATCTTCAGCATGGGCGTGGTGTTGTATGATGCAATTGCGGGCGCATTGCCATGGCCCACGACCGAACGAGACGCCGTGCGTGAAACCATCGCGGAAGGCATCTTCGTTCCGCTAAGCGAACGCCGACCGGAAGTGACCGGCCCGCTGGTTCGCACGATCGAACGCGCCCTGCAGTTGAACCCTCACGAACGTTTCGAGAGCGCGACGAGTATGCGCAAGTCTTTGATGTCGGCGATGATCGCGTCGCCCGAAGTCTGTCAGCTTTCGCTCCCCATCGCGCCTCGCGGTCAGCTCGAAGCTTCTGAAGAAGCAAGCCAGGTCCACGTACGCGCGCCGGGGCCCATGTTCCAGTTGGACCTGCCCGACCAGCCGGCCAAACCGAAGCGATCAGAGGAAATCGACCGCGCGGTAGACGAAGCAATCAACGATTTTGAGCGGAGGGAGCGAGAGGAACAGCGCCCCGACGTACCAGCGCCGATCGATCCTGCGCTGGAAGTCGCCGACACCACCAAGCACGCCGCGGTAGAATCGCTCTCGGCCGCGCCAGAAGCCAGAGAGCTCCTCGAAGACGAGACAGTCGGCGAGGGAGACCGCGACAGCGCTACGGAAGTCCTTGAAGTGGGCGAGCTGCTGGAAATTCTTCCTTCCGCAGAGCTTGCCACCAAAGGCAACACAACTTCATCGTCATCACCACGACCGGTCACCGTTCCGCCGCCGGTGCCCATTCCTCTGCTGACGAAAAAGGCTGCCCGCAATTCCAACCCTATCGCCCCCGTCGCGCAGTCCGCGGGACGCAACGGCTCATCGTCTCGCGCTTTGGCGGTGAGCCGCGCCCCAGACATTGAGTTTCCTCCCGACGTGGACATCTCCGAAGACGAATCACCGGGCGCCGATTCGCTGGTCCCCGAGTCCTTCGCGTCTTCGCCGCAGCCGGCGCTCGCAAACCCGAGACCTGAGGTTGATCTTAGAGGTGAATCGACCGTGCCCGATTTGCCGCTCGAACGCCGAACCACCACGTGGCGACCGGGGAAACGGGGTCGCACTGGACGATGGTTGTTCCCGGTTCTCGCGGTGGGCGGCTTGGCGATCGGCTGGTTCGCTTGGACGCGAACGCAGCGGGAACCTGTACGCGACGCGGAAGTTGCTCCAGAACAGTACGCGACAAACGAAGTCAACGCGAACGACGAAGCGAACCGGGATCAACCCATCAGCACGGATATCCCCGGCGGCTTGAGCCAGACACCATCAAGCGAAGTGAACCAAGACGACGAACTCGAGGCGTCAAGCGAGGAAGCTGACAAGAAAACTGTCGCGGTAACCCTCACGCCGCTCCCCGACAACGCCGTCATAACGGTCGATGGAGAAACCCGCCGCCCACCCATTGAGGTACCGAACGACGGGAAGCCCCACGCCATCGCGGTTGATGTTCCCGGTTATCAAACGTGGCGCGAACAGGTATCAGCAGACGGAAACCTCACCTTTTATTTGAAGCTCGAGCGCATCACGGTTCCGTCGACCGTCGCAAAACCATCCGAAGAACCCAAACACGCCAGCCGCCGAATCGCTGCCGCGAAACCCGCGCGAGCCAGAAAACCGCGACGACCGCGCAAGACCCAGGGCCCCCCCGAGCAACCCAACGTCATCCGAGATCCCGGGTTCTAGCCCAGCTGTGTTCTCTGGAGGGGCTGGCCACAGCCGCTGTGTTCTCTGGAGGGGCTGGTCGCAGCCCCTCCCCCCACGAAATACGATTCCGCGGGGGCCCCTCCCGACGCCGGCCGCTCACGCGGCCGCCCCATCGCTCCGCGACGGGGCCCCGGTCGCGTCGAGCTTCAGCCCGTGCGACAAGACTTGCGGACGACTACACCTTGGTCCTCCCGCAGTTCTCCACCACGAAACACAGCACATGCAGCCTGGCGGGGGAGTTTGGGTGACTGTGTGGTTCGGAGGGTTTGAGGCAAACCCTCCCCCCACGAAATACGATTCCGCGGGGCCCCCCTCCCGACGCCGGCCGCTGTCGCGGCCGCCCCACCGCGGAGCGGCGGGGCCCCAGCAGTTTGACCCCACACAACCAGGTCACGTGCAGCCTGGCGGGGGAGAGGGTCTGGGTGCCAGACCCTCAGAAAACACAGCCTGGCGGGGGAGTTTGGGTGAATCGGCGGGGTCGTACCCCGGCGAGAGGGTCTGGGTGCCAGACCCTCAGAAAACACAGCCTGGCGGGAGAGTTTGGGTGAATCGGCGGGGTCGTACCCCGGCGAGAGGGTCTGGGTGCCAGACCCTAATTTAATTGATAGCCAAGGAGCGTGGCGCGAACCGACGCTTTCATTTGCGTCACGTTGGTGACAAGGCTCGCGTGTACCGCTACGGGGCCTACGTCCGGGCAGTATGTCGTGACCACCTTTCGGCCATCTGCTCCTCCAGTTTCTTCGACCCGGACGCAGCGCCTGAACGTGCCCGCTTGGGTGTTCATTGACATATCCACATCACGAATCCGGGCGGTTCGACCCGAGGCGGCGTCCCACTCGCGTCCGACGGCAATCGGGCCGCGCAAAAGCCATGCTTCGTGAGCCGGCTGGTAGATCCCTTCGGCCCGTACCTCGTACTTCACGGATGGGCTTCGATTATTGCTGACTTCGTACTGATTTCCGGCAGAGGACACTACGCGAGAGATACTCAGCACGCGCTCGTGTCCCGTGTCCACCGAGTATGACCACACGTTGCCCTTCGCCAGTGGGTAAAGCTGTTGCGGCGTTGGCGGCGCGGCATCTCCGGCTCTCCCTGACTGGGCTCCGCCGCACCCGACAGCAAGAGACAAAACCGTCCACGCGACCAAGGCAGGGATGATTAGAGGACGTACTTGAATGAAACCCATATCAGCAAAAGCAAACAACCGACGAGCACCGCCATTGATACCGGATCGATCGTAACCCGAGCGTACAGCGCCCGTGCTTCTTCAGCCACTTCTCGCTGCCGAAGAGCAGCCAGCGACGCACACAGCCGGCGAACAGATCGATAGTCTCCCGCGGCAAACGCCGCGTTGGCTTGCTCCAGGGTGCGCTCTGGATCCTGGCCCGACTCAGAATCACCTACCTCGCCGCCGGCATCTTTCACCCCGGAAGGGTAGCATCTATTGACTTCTGGAGCGGTTTCGCCCATTCACTCGTGCGTGGACTCTTCAGGGAACGACGAACGGCAACGCCCTCCAGACGGCAACGCCGTGCTGGTTATCGATGACGATCCCGACCTTCGATTGATCATTCAAAAGCTGATTGAGGGCGACGGTCATCGCGTGCACACCGTGTCGGATGGAGCCGCCGCGCTCGAATTCTGCGCCTCGGATGTGCCACAGCTGATCATTGCCGACCTCATGCTGCCCAAAATGGATGGCGAAGAGTTTTTGCGTCGTTTCAAAAACCAGTTTCCCGATCAAGACGTGCCCGTCATCCTGGTCTCGGCGAGCGCGATTCGTCAGGAAGTCGCCAAACGAACGAACGTGGCAGCGTCGCTCCCCAAACCCTTCGATGGCGACGAGTTGCTCGAGCTGGTTCGCAAATACCTAGGGACCGCGCCGCGGTAGATCGCTACGCGTGGCTCACGTCGAGCCAGCTTGTCCCCGGGTTCGTCGGTAGGTAATGAGAAACGCCACCCCGACGGAAAGAAAGTAGAGCACCACCAGGGGAACCAACATCATGAGTTGTGATCCGACATCGGGCGGAGTGAGAAACGCAGCCAGGAGCGTCGCGATCAGCACCCACCACCGACCGAACTTGAGCAACTGTTTCCAGTCGACGATGCCCGCAGCCGCCAAAAAGGTCACCACCACGGGCACCTCGAATACGACTCCGAACGCGAGCAACATTCGCGTGCAAAACGTCAAATAGTCGTTGATCATCAGCGTCGGCGTGACCGTCAGGTTGTGGCTCGGAAGCACTCCCGCAAACCCCAGCAGCGTCTCGAATGCCATCGGGAAGACGACGAGGTAGCCAAACGCCGCGCCTCCCGCGAAACAGATCGTGGACGCGATGACGAAGGGGATCGCGAGCAATTTCTCCCGCCGATAGAGCCCCGGCGCGACAAAACCCCAGACCTGCCAAAACAGCCATGGCGCCGACGCGAGCAGACCCGCGACCACGGCAATTTTTAGATAAGCAACGAAGACGTCGACGGGGCTCGAAAAATGGATTTGAGGCGGCCCGAGTTTGAGCCTGCCAAACGCGTGGACGAGAGGTCGCACCAGAAGATCGAGCAGTTCCTCACGAAAGATCCACGCGACCCCCATTCCCGGAAGAATTCCCCAAATGGCGCGGATGATACGGGTTCGAAGTTCGCCGAGATGATCGAAAAAGCCCATCTCAACATCGTCTTCCGGGAGGTCAGTCATGCGCGCTCCGGCTCCTTATCCTCCGTCGGAGATGGGCTATCCGTTCGAGGCTGGCCTTCCGTAGATGACTGGGCTTCGACAGGCGACTGCGTTTCTACGGGCGACTGCGTTTCTACGGGCGACTGCGCCTCAGCGGGTGAGGGAGCACCGTGAGCGTCTTCACGCGCAACCGCGCCGGCGGGCATCTGAGTGGCTGGGGCAGAGGTCGCGTCCGGGCTTTCTGAGTTCGCGTGATCGGCCCGAGGGCGGGTCACCGGAGGTCGAACGGGTGGCTTCGTGCCAATGGGATTGCGAAAGTCGTCGTCTCGAAGCAGCTCATCGATTCCCGCCTGCCGTCGAAGATCCTGCGCGGCTCGACGGAACTCGCGCAAAACCCGTCCCACCGCGCGCATAAAGGTAGGCAACCGATCCGGCCCCACTGCAATGAGGAGCACGATGAGAATCACCGCCCATTCGCCTGCACCTATCCCAAACACGCCCGCGAGCATGAATCGCGGACGACCGGTCAGGCAAGCGATGATTTTGCGAAATACTCAGGCACGAAGCTTGCGTAGCCGCTCCGCTGCGCCGTTCATATTGCGCACGTAGCGCTCGTAGTTGCCCGTTAACTGCTCAATGCGGGCGGCCGCCGCCAAGGTCTCTTCCGAGCCTTGAGCCTGCCGACGATGTGACTGGTGCAGATGGTTGACCATGTTGGAGATATTTTCAATGGCCTGGCTGATCTGGCGACCACCTCGCGCTTGCTCCTGGCTGCTCCGCTCCATGTGCTGGGTAATCAGTCTCATCTTCTCGGCGCTCTTCATGATGAGCTCTGAGCCGCGAGCTTGCTCCGCGGTCGCGGCGGCGATCTGCTGCACGGTTTCGGCGATTCGACCGATCGAATCGGTCACCTGCTTGCTTCCTTTGGCCTGCTCGACCGTGGCACGGGCAATGGCGCGGACCATCGTTGTCGATTTCTGAGACGACTCGAGAATCTTCTTGAGCGCGCGTTCGGCCTCTGCGCTCACCGTAACGCCCGAATCCACGGTGCTCGCGCCTCGCTCCACGGCTTGAATCGCGTTGCGCGACTCGATTTGAATCGTCTTGATGAGCTCTGCGATCTCTTTGGTGGAAGCGCCGGCTCGTTCGGCCAAGTCTTTGATCTCGTCGGCCACGACGGCGAACCCTTTGCCGTGCTCACCAGCCTGGGCAGCAATAATCGCCGCATTGAGCGCGAGAAGGTTGGTTTGCTCGGCAACGTCGTCAATGACGTTCAGGATGTCGCCAATCGCCTCGATACGACTGCCAAGGTTCGAAATCACCGCCACGGCTTCGGAAGACGTCTCCTTAATGCGGTTGATTTCGGTAATGATCGACTGAATAGATTCTGCGCCGGTTTCCGCGTCGGTAGCCACGTCTTCAGAAAGACGCGCGGTTTCGTTGGCGTTTGATTGTACCTGGTCAATCGAGACATCCATCTCGTTCATCGATGATGACGTCTCCTCGGCGGTCAACGAAAGCGCATCGACATTCCGAGCGACTTCCTTGATCGAGTAGGCCATCTCTTCGATGGAGGAGACCGTTTCTCGCACGCTCGATGCCAGATTCGCCATGTTCTCCGCCACCTCGTCGTTGGTAGCAGTCATCTCGAGAATGCTGGAGGAGCTCTCTTGTGCGTTCGAGGCGAGTGTCTCGACGTGCTCGGAGATGTCTTGCAGCGAGAGAGCCATGGATTTCATGGACGTCGTGGTCTGTTCCACAGCCGCCATTTGCTCGCCCAACCCGCTTGACAGCTCTTCCACGTTGACCGAAATCACTTCTTCGACGTCTTGAATGTCACCGAATGCACGTTCGAGATCGTTGCGGGCAGCTCGCTCTTCTTCGCGCAAACTATCGAGCTCTCGCTGCGCGGAATGCGCGCGTTCAAACTCGGTCAACAAATCGTCGAGTGCATCAAAAAGCGCAGCCACATTCGCCGAAGCGCGAGCCGGGCGTTGCGGCGAACGCCCTCGCCCAAGGCCTCGCACTGCCTCGAGCAAGTTGGAGGCGTCCGGCTGAGAAGGCAGGCCTCGGATGATGATGCCCGCCGCTACTAGGCCAAGCACCACGCCAACCACGCCCGGGAGCATGTGCTCGACGGTTTGTGACCACCATCCGCAAAGCGCCGCTCCCGCCAGCGCGACCAAGATTCCCGGACCAAAATATCGACTCTGCACGATGCGTTCGCTCATCAACCGGTCGGCTTCGCAGGCCCCCCCACGGCAGAGGCATAAGCTAGGATATTCGCTAGGTTGCCTCGGACGCAAGTTCTCTCTTAGCGACACTCCAGTCTTTGTGAGGTCTCGTCACAGCCCCCTGCTCTGGAAGAGGCTACTACGACGGAGGCATCAGCTGCATCGCGAGCTGCAGCGCTGGACCGTAGTTTCCCTCGAGCCGTATCCGGCCTGCCAAGAACAGTTCCGGTAGGGTCGCCGCGCCCGAGGTAAGCTGGCCCAGCTCGTTCGCACCCACATGTACGGAAAAATCTGCTTGCTCTCGCGCGTCTCGACCAATTCCGATCGAAACCGAATGAGCCCTCTGGTCATGCTCGAGCACAACCGTAACTGCTAGCGCTTGATCAGCAAAAGCCTGCTCGAGCCGGCTCCGAGCGGCGATCGCATTCGCCTGCGCATCAGCTTGGCCCGGTTCTGGTTGCGGCAGTTCCAGCGATCCGTCAGGCGACATGACTCGAATCAAAGCGCCCAAGTCATCGGCGGTGGCGGCGATCGCGACCGCCACAGGCATCGCCGGAGATTCCTCTCTCAACTCGCACACACCGCGTTCCCAACAAAACCAGCGCGTCGTCTCGTCGAGATCAACTCGGACCGCAAAATCGCCACCGCCAACCCCTCCGAAATACCGATTCACAAACCCCGGAACCTCAGAAAACAAGCTCATTAGCTCCGCGCTCATTGAACAGACTCCATGGATATCGGAGACATGATACCGCAGACGCCGCGTCGTCAGGAGACGATTCCGCGGCTGCCCCACCGCGGAGCGGCGGGGCCCGTCAGTTTTCTCTGGAGGGTTTGAAGCAAACCCTCCCCCACGCGGGTACGACCGGCGCGGGTCCCCCTCCTGACTCCGGACGCTGCGCGTCCGCCCCATCGCTTCGCGATGGGGCCCCGGTCGCGTTTGGCTTCAGCCGTGGGATCAAGACTGCGGTCGTCAACAACACCTCGGTGGTGAACTGTGATCGTCTGGTGAGCCGCTCCAAACTGTGGCGTTAGAAGGCGCAGCTACGTCCACTGTCCGGCCGCTTCCGCGGCCGCCCCACCGCGAAGCGGCGGGGCCCCAGCAGTTCAACCCCACGTACCAGGTCACGTGCCTCCTGGCGGGGGAGTTTGGGTGAATCGGCGGGGTCGCACCCCGACGAGAGGGTCTGGGTGCCAGACCCTAATTAAGAATCGGCGGGCAGCTCTGCGTGACATCAAACGATTCCACGCGTGGAGTGATCACCTCGGTGCTGCTGCTGCGGTCCGCGATGAGGACGACTTCAACCATCAAGAACGCCTTCGATCCAACCCCCGCTGCGTCGAGCGCAGTGCCGATGGCCGCGGGAGGATCATCACCCGGAACCGCCGCTACCGAAATCCAGTTCGACTCTGTACCTGCCAAAGTATCGAGCTCGGCTCGCGTATCCGCCGTCACCACCCGGAAGACGACCCGTGTGCCGGCCGGTGTCTCCGCCATCCATCGCAGCACACCCCAAGCCGCGGTCTCTCCCTCGCAGAGCTCGAGCACGTGCCGGTAGAATCCGCGAGGGTTCGTCGCCAGCCGCAGCTGCAAACCGGTCATATCCGAATACGTGTAGGGATCGACGATCGACCGGGCGACATCGGAATCGACCGTCGCTTCCGTAAGGCCAGCGCCGGGGTCGATGACCACCGCGCGGTCGCTGCGGGTGATGGACCAAATCTTTCCATCCGAATCCACGGCCATTCCCTTGTTGCTGAACCCGGTGGTCCCCTCGACGGCGACCCACGACTGGTCCTCGCCCATGGCGGGTTCGTCCGCGTTTACGCGAATCACGCCGCTGCCTTGGCCGGCGCCCCAAATCCACCCTTGCGCGTCAGCCGCAATCCCGTGAATCGCGATTCCGCCCGAGCCGTACCCCACGCGCACCCAACGATTGCCAACCGGCGCAGAGGGGTCGTATCGCTCGATATCGCCGCCGCCAATCCACACTCGCTGCTTGAAATCGACCGTGATTCCGTAGGGAGTGTGCTGGGTGCCGTCGATCCGCTGTTTGGCGCAATCGTCAAATCCGGCGCCTTCGCCCACGCAGATGTCTTCATCACATCCCGCGAGATTGGTTTCTGAGCACATCGTGGTATCGAGTCGTCCGATACGCCGACCTTCCCGCGTCGACATCCAGAGATTGCCTGCGGCGTCGATCGCAAACCCGTAGGGACGAACCGGCGCTTCGGTCACCAAGAGCACCTCGCCGGTCACACCGTCGAGCTTAGCGATCCGGTCGGTCGCGTATCCCCCGATCCATACGTACTGGAGCAGCTCACCATCGGGGCCTTCCACGTCCTGGGCCGCGACCGCGCGGATCTGCCGCACGTCGTACTCAGAGTCTGCGAGGTCGCGATGCCAGAGCACGCAATCGTCTTCGCCCCACGGAAGCATGGTGGTGGGCGCTACGCCGCCGAAACCAGACGTCGTAATCTCTCCATCTCCATTGGTATCCGGGCAATCTTCCCCGAGCACCGAGATGCGCGTTACGCTGCCGTTCACCCCCGAGGAACCGCCGCCGTAGGTTCGCCATTCACGGTTGCCCACATATACGTCGCCCAGCGTGTTCACCGACGTTCGCGACGGATCCATCTGCAGACGCGAACGCGTCGTCGGAACGCCAGGCCCCGATACGTCACGGTCGTCGCCGGTAATGTATCGTCCGACCTCCAGATAATCGCCGTTTTCGTCCGGCGTGGTGCTGAACCGCGATACCGAACCCTCTTCTGTGTTCGCGATCCAGATAAAGTCCGTATTGATTTCTTCCGAGTTGAGAATCAACGCGCCGTCCGGATCCACGCCGACTCCTTGCGACGGATCCGTCGATGGATCGAAAGGATTTTCCGTGCCCGTGCCGATGCCGCCCCGTGTGCAGAAGGGGTCGCAATCGCCACACGCGGAAAGCACGCCGTTGTCTGCTTCCCCGTCGCAATCGTTGTCGCGGCCGTCACAAACCTCGGTACCGGTTTGCGTCGCATCCTGGTCGTCGCAGTCAGGTCCGCGCGCACACCCCTGACCATACCCATCACCGTCTTCATCCACTTCGCAACTCGACGGGTTTCCTCCCGAGCTATCGGGCGCCGTCGCGACAACCTGACAAGTACCATCCACGCACATTTGGTCGTCGCGGCAGTCCTCAGGGAGATCGCAAGGCGCACCACTGGCCGAATCACCACTGCAATTGCATGAGGCAAACAACATCGCGGAGGGCACCAGGGCGTAAAAAAACAGTCGTTGAACGCGCATCGGAACTTCCTTTAAATGAAGGCAAAGCAGGCCAGAACGTCGGCCTTTTGAAACCGCGTAGCGAGGGGCACCACTATTTATGAGCTTGACATTGATCTACGGATCAAAGCAAGTACGTGCGCGGTGTTTTCCGCCCTTAAGGAGGCAAGCTTATCTGCGCGGTTCGCACACGGTGTAGGCCGCTGTACGGAGAGATGACCAACGTCCGCAGAGCACCTCCGATTGCCATCATGCGAACCACGGTCATCCGCATTGTTCACCCGGCATTGAGGTCATCGAGCGGTCCCAAGAACTTCAACACCAGCACCGGAGCGGCGACATCGTCGGAAGCGGCGAGGTCGACATCCAGCACCAGTTGCCAATCCGCGTGTGCGTCTGGATCGCAAAGTGTCTGGTGTACTCGCCACGAACCATTCACACGCAGTTCGAAATAGTCCGTTCCTCTGGCCTGAGGATCGGTCCGAATGCTTTCGTATTCCGCCCAATACTTGTCCATCGCGCGCTCCAGACGCTCAGCGCTCCACAATGGCGCTCCATCTCCGCTAACCACCGAGTGTTCCAATTCGCGGTAGTCCCTCGACGCCAGCGCTTGAACCAATCGCCAAACCGCGTTGCGGACGAGTACTTTGAAATGTTTGACAGAATGCGTGACCCGGGCCGCATCCGCGGTTTCACCATGTGCCGAGTCGGCTTCCAGCGCGACATCCCCGCTTCGTGTTTCCCCACTCCGAAGACGCTCCCATTCATCGAGGAGGCTTGCATCCATTTGGCGGATGACCGCACCAAGCCAGTCGCACAGCCCGTACACGTCATCGGTTTTTCGGGCTTCCGGAACATTGCCCACCAACGCCTTGTACACGTCGGATAAATAGCGAAGCAGGACGCCTTCCGAGCGAGCTAGACCATATTCCTTGACGTAACCGCGAAATCCTATGCCCAGCTCGTAGAGATCGCGCGCAATGGATTTCGGCCGAATATTTTCTCCGATCCAGGGTTTGTTCGCCGAAAAATCATTGAATGTTTCATAGATCCATTCCGCGTTTGGTTTTGGATATTCAATTCGGTCGAGTTCCGCGATGCGCTCGTCGTATTCCACACCGGCGGCTTTGAGCTCACGAAGCGCTCGTGTGCGCAGCACGTCCACTTGGCGCCGGAGGATAGCGCGAGGATGTTCCGCAATGGCTTCCACCAAGCTGAGAACGTTGAGCGAGTACTCTGGGTCCGCGTCGTCGAGCTTCTCCACCGCATCCACCAAATAAAGCGAAAGGGCGTTATTCAGTGAAAAATCGCTTTGAAGTTCGTCCGAAACGACTGCTCCGTCGGCACCGAGCTCGACGACACGGGCATCGATCAAAGATCGAAGCAGCTGAATCGCGTGTCGGCCGTGCGCGCGCTGCTCGCGGCGAGAACTGTGGCTCTCTCGGATCAAGGTCTTCATAGCGCGACAACCATCCTGACCGCGGCCAAGCACGTGCAGGAGCATCGCGTGATCCACACGAAACCGAGACCCCAGAGGCTCTGGAGCGGACGCAATGATTCGCTCAAACACAGCTTGATCCCAATGCACGTAGCCGCGCTCAGGTGGCTTCTTGAGCCGTAGCTTGCGCATTTTTTTCGGATCTCCCGCGGCTTTTTGTCGCAACACGTTGTTTTCGATCACGTGCTCTGGCGCCTGCGCGATGACTGTGCCTCGGTCATCGAACCCTTTTCGCCCCGCGCGGCCGGCGATCTGGTGAAAATCTCTCACCCTGAGCAGCGCCGTCTTCTGACCGTCGTATTTGCAAAGTGCAGTGAACAACACCGTCCGGATCGGCACATTGACGCCCACGCCGAGGGTGTCGGTCCCGCAGATCAATCGGAGCTGGCCGGATTGCGCAAGGTGTTCGACAAGCAGTCGATATTTCGGCAGAAGCCCTGCATGATGAACACCGATGCCGTGGTGCACAAAGCGTCGGAGGTCTTTTCCAAAGGGGCTGTCAAAGCGAAACCCCGCCGTCGCCGCCTTGATATGCGTCTTCTGCACGCGGCTGAGCACATCGAAACTCATCAGCCGCTGCGCTTGTTCGCACGCCTCGCGCTGACTGAAGTGTACGATGTAGATCGGATCTTGACCTTGTTCTAAGAGGTCTTGCACCGTCTCGTGAAGCGGGGTTTCGCGATACTCAAAATCGAGCGGTACCGGCCGGTCGACCGAACGAACCCAGACGCAAGGGCGACCGGTGCGTCCTTCGATGCGTTCCACAAACGTCGACGCATCGCCGAGCGTCGCGCTCATCAACAAAAACCGCGCGTTCGAGAGCGTGAGCAACGGAATCTGCCAAGCGACACCGCGATCGGGATCGCTGTAGAAATGAAACTCGTCCATGATCACGTGATCAAAAGGCGCGCGAGAGCCTTCACGTAGCGCGATGTTGGCGAGGATCTCCGCAGTGCAGCACAGAATCGGCGCGTCGCGATTGATGGTCGTATCGCCAGTCATCATACCGACGTGTTCCGCACCTACCTCACCACACAAGCTAAAGAACTTCTCGCTCACCAACGCTTTGATAGGCGCGGTGTAGACTGATGTCTCACCCCGCGCGAGCGCCTCAAAATGGACCGCGAGGGCCACCAATGATTTCCCCGAGCCGGTAGGTGTATTGAGAATCACGCTTTTTCCCGACAGCAACTCGATGATCGCGTCTTCTTGAGCCGGATAAAGCCCGAGCTGGAGGTCTTGCTCCACGTACGCCAGAAACGCGTCGAGCAGCGCGTCTGCATCGCGCGCTCCGGATTCGGGGAGTCGTCTCGCCAAAGCGGTTTTGGTTTGGTTCATCGTGAAATTGCGTTTAGCTCAGGAATACGCTCGAAAGTACGGTACAATTTCTCTGAATGGAGCGACCACCCCACAGCGTTGCCGGGGATCGCGCCTCCGGCCAGCCCGTCGGGACCGCGCGCACAGTTCACTCGGAATCCGAGCAACTCGCAAACCACGTGGCCGACGCGCTACTCGGATCCGAGGCATCCAAGCCGCAGAACACGAGCGCCCCCGAAACGCGTGAAGCATTGCGGGAACTTCGAGTTCTGATCCTGGATACCGACCAGACCCGAGCCGAAACATGGGCGGCAGCCGCGCGCGCACAGGATGCTCTGGTGACCGTTGCAGAACCTTCGGAGGATGGGCTCCGAAGTATGCGAGGCACGGATGCAGACGTCGTTCTGCTCGATTCGCTCGCGATCGACCGCGGCGGCTTTGAAGTCGTGCGCCATATGCGACGTGATCCGCAACTGAAGTGGGCAGCGTTGTTTGTAGCTCGCTGGCAAGAGATTTGGCAGGATCCCTCCACACCGCCAGACCTCGATGCGCTGATCGCGCGCATCGAACCCCTTATCGAGCCGGCGCAATCGCTCAGACAGCTCTTGGGAAACCGCGACTGCGTGGATACTCGGTTGGAGCTGCTCGGGCCGGCCCGGCTGCTTCGCCTGGTCGCGCGTGTGGGGGGCACATGGCACCTCACCATTCGGTCGATGCACGGTCAATTTGATGTCGACGTGTCCGACGACCTCGTGGTGGGCGTCGTGGGGAAAGAAATCGGCTCCGAGCGCGTCACACGCGTTGGTCCGACAGCGATGGAAGCGCTACTCGGCCTCGACAAAGCTCGGGTACGGATCGAGCGCCGAGGCCATCCCAAGAACGCGAATATGATGGCGCCGATCGATGAGGCACTTACCGGCGCGATGCAAGAAGTCGCCGAGCGTACAGTCAAGCTTGCCGCCGTTCCCGAAGAGGCCGCACTCCGCCAAACAACACCCGACCGGGCTGCTCCTCGCGAGCCTACAGCCCGAGAGCCGGTCGCCGGCGAGGAGCCGATCACGGGGAGTCGTCCCGTGGTGGCTCCGCCAGTCTCGCCGGCGGCACGGGCGAGCATGCGACCCACTGCCCCGCCTCGCTATCGCGCAGTCTCTGCCTCCACCGAATCCGCCCCCACCACGTCGGATATTCCTTTCCTCGATGTCGAAATGGCGCCGTTGGACGGGTCGATTCCCGCCCCGGCGTCACCGCCGAACGCCGGCGAAGCACCTGCAGATAGTTCTAACGCCCCTGAAGCAAAAGCAAGCGAAGCTATGGGAAGTGCGGATACCATGCCGGCTCCCGCGCTGCTTTCGACGCCACCAGCAGACGCCGAACGTCTGGAATCCGGCCACCGTCTCTGGGCGCAACAAGCGGCCGCACCGCAGAGCGAGTGGCCTGTCGATCCACCGACAGTCACAAAAACTCGCAGCCGCGCCGCTCTGGGGGTCGCCGCTGCAGTGATCGCGGTAAGCGCATTCGCTGCCATCGCGATTCTAGGATATCGCTGGTATTCCGCATCCTCCGGAGAACGACACGCGGCATCGGAGTACGGCACCGAAATCGAGCGCAGCACGGAGGCCGCGCGCGGCACCAAGGTCGAACGCGAGACCAAGGTCGAACGCGGAACCAAGATCGAACACAGCGCAAATCTTCGGCCAGATGTCGCTCCGTCAAAACCAGCTCCGCCTTCGCATGCGCAGCCTGCCGCCCAAGAAAAACTGGAAGCTTCCGCGAAGCCCGATGAATCAGCGGAAGCAACCGGCCAGCACACCGAGGAACAAACCGAAGCATCTCCCCCGAACCCATCGCCGGCAATCGACGAGGTCAACGCAGATGACGCAGCCAACTCGGATGCGCTGGTGCGGAGCGCGCGCCGTTCCATCAGCCGCGGCGACCTTGTCCAAGCCGAGCAGGCGCTCAACCAAGCGACCACGCTCGATCCCAAAAATCCGCGCGCCATGGCCGGATGGGCCAAGTACTACTTGGTCCGCAAACAGCCCGCCAAAGCGCTCGAATGGATCGAGCAGGCGGTTAAACGGAGGTCGCGTCGAGTCGCGTATCATCTGCTCCACGGCGATATTCTCAAGGCCGCGGGCCGACCTGCCGACGCACGACGAGCGTGGCAACGAGTGCTTGAACGCGAACCTGACCACCGCGAAGCCAAGGCGCGTCTGGGACTGTAGGGGAGCCGAGGAAGCTCAGCCATTCAGCGACCGAGTGCGCACGTGTCTCATCGGTGCTAACCCAATCTAGACGCTGGTTCGCCGTAATCATCGAGCCAGCATCAGGTTGGGCACAATGTTTTACGGGATTCTTAGGGCTTTTTCGTTATTCGCGTTTTTTCTAGTATTGGGCGGTTGCTCGGACGATCCAGGCACCGTGACCCCGATGACAGATGAGTCGACGCCGCAGCTATGTGCGGACGGGGTCGACAACGACAGCGACGGACTTATCGACTGCAACGACCTAGGCTGCGAACCGCTCTCGGTTTGTGCTTCTCGCTCAACTGGCACCGTCGACATCGCAGGGTGCTCGGCCAACACGTTTCGCGCCAACACCCAGGTGCCGCAGACCGATGTCATATGGGCGATCGACAGCTCTCGCAGCATGTCGGAAGAGCTCTCTGAAATCGAGACCAAGTTTAACCAGCTCGCGACCGACTTGATTCAAGCGCAGATCGATGTGCGCTGGACGGTGATTACCGCCGCAGGAACCCTCCAACCGCCGACTGTCTTCGCGGCCAATCCAGATGCTTTTCAGGTCCTCGGGCGCGCGGTGGGTCCGGAACAGGCGCTTCAGGTGTTGCTGTCTGCGTATGGCGAATATTCGCCACGGCTCCGACCTGGCGCCGCGCTCCACTTTGTCGCGGTATCGAACAACGACTCATCTTTGGCGGCGAGCGCTTTCGAATCCCAAATGCAGGCGCTATCGAACCGAGTCTTCCGCGCGCATGCGATTGCCTCGCCACCAGGATCTATGTACTGCCCGTTCGGCAACTGCGAGAACGGGCAGTTTGACGGATGCTCGGGCCCATTTGGAAACGCAGTGCGCAACGGCAACGAATACTGGGCGCTCGCCGCCTCGACGGGAGGCGAACAGCTTTCCATTTGCCTCGACGATTGGACGTCACTCTTTTCGCGCCTATCCGCTGCGGTTGCCAATCAGCCCGCGACGTCGTGCGATTTTCGCGTGCCGGCAGTGGGAGAAACCTTCAACGCTCAGAAAACCAACTTCATCATCCGCACCGCGGATGGAAACACACAGACAGTTCCATTCGTCGACAATGCAACGGCGTGCACCGCCGCCGGCTGGTATTTCTCCACCGATGAGACGACCACCAGCAGCGTAATCACCACCTGCCCAGCCACCTGCGACCTGATCCGCAGCAACCCCAACGCACAAATCGACGTCGCCATCGGCTGCGACCGAGTCCTGCAGTAGCGGCGGCCGCCTAGTTGTTTGGAGGGTTTGGTGCAAACCCTCCCCCACGCGGGTACAACCCGCGCGGGACCCCCTCCCGACTCCGGCCGCTTCGCGTCCGCCCCACCGCGTAACGGCGGGGCCCCAGCAGTAAACCCATTACGTAAGCAGGTCACGTGGTTCCTGGCGGGGGAGTTTGGGTGAATCGTCCGGGATTGTATCCCGGGCGAGAGGGTTTGGGTGCCAAACCCTAATTGAATCAGCGCATTTCTGAGACGCCAATGATTCTTGGGGCGTTGACCATGACCACTGACGCGGCTTCGACGCTCGGACCCTTCGCGTCTAGTCCCAGCGTGCACTCGTTCATCACGAAGAATCCCTTGAACTCCATCAGTCGATCCGATACGCGCACGCCCTGCGGGAGGGTAAGCGCCCCCATAAGAAGGCCGCCTTCGAAAAGACACGACACACGACGAGGTTCGCCCTCGGATCCTTCCTCCGTGGGCTTCAGTCGTTCGTCGGCGCCAGCGACCACGAGCACTACCGCGCTGCGCTGAAGCGCAAGGAAGGGAACTTCGGTGCGCTGCTGTGGCAGCATGACGTCAGTCAGCCGAAAAAACCCATCGACGGTGTTCAGAAACTTGAGGAACGACATCTCCGGCGGCACATGAAATGTGCCGACGACCCAACCGCCTGACACGAAGATCCGCGCTGGGACTTTACGTCGTTTCGGATTGGCGAGCGCACCCACACCGTTAGCCTACCCAATGAGGCGGGACTTGCCTAGAAAACACCTTCGCCCTTAGAGCGCGGTTGCCTTCAAACCACGGTTGCTTGTGGAATGCGGTGCGACACAGTAGGAACGGCAATCAAGCATGGCGCGTGACCTCCCCATCGCTGGCGATACCCGGCTGGGCCAGCCCACCGTGATGGACCGGGGTTTGGCAGCCAAGTACGGCACTCGCTACGTCCACCTGACTGCCTTTGCAATCGATGTAGACAGACTGCGCGCGCACATCGAAGAAGAGGCGGATCCCGAATCACTATGGCCGTTTGGCTGGGAAGTCTTTCTCACGGAAATGTATATGCTTGCCGTGCTGGACCCCGCAGCCCGCGAAGACTACGGACTCATTGAAGACGTGTGTGTCCACATCTTCGAGCTTGGTCCGCAGCAGCAAGCTCTCGGGGCGCAGATTCCTTTTGCGGTATTTGATGCGGTGAATCGCGGAGCGTGGCCAGACTCGCTCCTCCCACTTTTTGTGGATTGGGACCGGTCCGCGAACAACCTCGTTCAAGATCTCAAACCTCTTTGGGAGCATGCTGAAGACGAAGCAGCCGACCTCGCAGATGCATGTTTGCGAGCACCGATGCAGCCGCCGTTCGCCCCGCCCACCAAGCACGCGCTGGCCACCTGGCTCGAGGTCGGCTGATGGCGCCAGTGGTGTTTCATCTCGCCACACCATTTGGTTTCGTGCCGGTGTACTCCTACGGAATCCTGCTTGGGCTCAGCCTGATCGCGATCTGGTATTTTCTTCTCTATGTGGGCGTGCGCAAAGAGCACTTCAATCGCAGCCTCGCTGCAACATCCCTAGTCGCCGCAACGTGCGGCGCATTGGTGGGTGCACGCGTGCTCTATTGGGCGCTCAATGGTGAGGCCGATGGGGTGTCGGCGTGGGCGCTTGGAAGCGGAGGGCTCCATGGCTTGGGAGGCATCGGAGGTGGATTGCTCGGCGCATATCTCTACCTTCGTCGCCGCGGAGTTCCGGTTCTCGCGTGGGCCGACGCGGTAGCGCCATCGCTCGGGCTTGGTGCGTTCCTGACCGAGATCGGCTGCTGGCTTCACGGCTCGGGGTTCGGCACCGTTCTCGCAACGAGCGCTCCGAGGTGGCTCAAGCGCTTGGGCACATATCCGCGATGGGGCTCGGAGCTGTTTCGGGGCGCCGAAGCGCACCGGGAAGGCGCGGCCGCGTTCTATCACCATGTGAGCGTCCCCGAGTACGCCGCGCGTCTATCAGCGGACGCCGATGCATCTCTTCCCGTACATCCGACGCAGCTCTATGCGGCTTTGGCCGGGCTCGTGCTGTTCGGGCTTGGATGGAAGATTTTTCGGACGCGCGTGTTTCGTGGTCAGGTGATCCTAGCTATTGTTGCCGGTCTCGCTGCGACAACGTTTTTCTTCGATTTCTGGGTGGCCGATCCATCGCGCGCTCACCAACTTGGGCTGTCGCCGACTCAGTGGGTTGCGCTCGGCGCCACGAGCGGGTGCGCGATCTCCTACGCATGGCTGAGGAGACGTTTTCGGCGCGACGGAGACCCCCGGCTCCCTGAGTTTGCCGTCGAAAAAACCAGCCCTGCAGCACCCTTCGTGCGCCAAGCGGGCGCGTAGAACCAGGTGGCGTAGAATCGGGTGGAGTCCCGCTCAAGACTATCGGACAGCTTGCTTTTTGATCGGCTTCGCGGGCGGTCGATTTCTCTGTTTTTGCGCCCGCATGAATACACGCATGACGGTCGGCGACGTGCGTACCGAATCGAGTTCTAGATCGGGCTGCCGTTCGAGGGCGGCGCGAAACGATTTCAGCGCCAAGTCCTCTCGCCCGAGTGCGACATATGCGGTGCCAAGCACCTTCTGAATCGTCACCACTTGATTGCCGGTGAGCGCCCGTGAGCCGAGCAGTCGATTTCCGAGAGCCACTGCGTCTGTGAACTGACCTCGCTCTACATGGCCAAGCAACGCCGGCAGTTTGTCGCTGATGCGCGACTGCAGCGTTCGCGTCTCGCCCGCGCTCGTGGCGCGACCGGTTTGTTTTTCGAACGCGCGCCGCCCCTCTTCGGAAAGCACGAGCTCCGAAATCGGGACCAGTACGATCTGCCCCCGCGACAGTCGGTTCGCTCGAATACGGTTGAAGCGACGCAACAGTTTGATGGGTCCCGTGCCGGGACCGTAGTAGAGGCGCGCCACGCGAGTGAGCGTATCGTTTTGGGTCGCGACATGCCGCAGCGGATACGGAATGAGCAGCTCCGCTCCTTCGTCAGGTTGAACAGCTGCGTTTCCTCGATTGGCTTCCACGAGCGCAAACAGACGACGCCGGTCTCCGTAAAACCGGGAAGCCAGCTCAGCCCACGTTTCCCCTGCGCGTACGCGATGGTAACTGACCCACGGAATACGCAGCCGGAGTCCCGTCACGATGGCTTGCCCCCCTTGCGAGCTGAGACCGTTTTCCGCCACGATCACGCTTTCTCGTCGTGGCTCCCCATAATAAAGCTGCGCGATCGATGCGAGCGTCTCGCCCGGCATCACGACATGAGACAAACCATCGGCGCGGATCACGTCGGGATTCTGTGCATCCCACACCAAAATACCGAGCACCCCGAGTGTGATCGCGGCAACTCGACGCATCAACCCGGGGGCCGCGCGGCTATGGGTTTTCCGCGACATCCGCCTGTTCCGAATCAACGAGCGCTTCGAGCGATTCCGAAAGCACGCGCGTTTCACCCGTTCGAATATCTACCTCCCGCGAAAGCTCGCGAAAAAACGGGTTCACCAGGCGCACGAAATGCGAACCGGCGCTCAGCGGAATTTTTTGGGCCGAAGGAGTCGTCATGACTTTCTGACCATCGACGTATACCGTAGCCCAGGGATCCACAACGACTTTCAGATACCCGGCGCGCTCGGGAACCACCGCGCCGCGCGCCCGAGTGGCGAAGCTCTTTGGGCTCCATGTCAGGTTGCCCGCAGCGGCCTGAATCGCCCCCCCGCCAGCCAATACTCCTGCCAACATAAGCCCCTGAATCAACGCCACATGTGGCAGTAGCGATCGGTCCTTGGGCCCTCGCCAGATGCCCCGCGGCCCTCCCGCGTTGAGAATCGCATCGGCCTCTTGGTCGGTCATGACGCCCACATCTCGAAGATACATCACGACTCGAGCGTTGTAATTCATAGGAACCCGAGGCGCGAGAAACTCCATCAAATCATCGATGAGTGCCTGCGTCGATGAATAGCGATTGGCGATCATCTTTTCCATACAGCGCGCCAAGATGCGCTCCAGCTGACGCGGTACCGTGCTGTTGATCTTTCGAGGGGAAACGTATCGATCGAGGCGAATCTTCTGCATCACCGTGCGCGTATCGTCTTCTACAAACGGTTTGAGGCCCGTGATCATCTGATACAGCACGATACCGACCGAAAACACATCGCTCCTGAAATCCAGCTTGTCGCCAAGGATTTGCTCCGGACTCATGTAGCTCGGCGTTCCGAGCCCCGTTCCTGTTTCGGTAAGATCGCTCAGCTTGTCGTCGCGCGCGATGCCGAAATCCATGAGTTTTACTTCACCCTGTTTGGAAATCATGATGTTCGCGGGCTTGATGTCGCGGTGAATGATTCCCCGAAAATGCGCATAATCGAGTGCCCGGGTGACTTGCAGAGCGATGATCGCGGCTACCTCGATAGGAAGCGTAGGCGTGTGCTCAAGCAGATCGTACAGATCGATGCCCTGCACGTACTCCATGACGATGTACATGGAGCGGCCGTCCTTAACAAAATCGATGACGTGTAGAATGTTTTCATGCTGAAGCGACGCCATGAAATGCGCTTCTCGCTCGAAGCGCTTGGCAAACTGACTATCCATCGCGATGGAAGGCTTCAAAGCCTTGATCGCGACAAGTCGACCCAGCGGTTCCTGAACGGCCTTGTACACCACCGCCATTCCCCCGCTACCGATCTCTCCCAAGATACGGCAGTTGGCTATTCGATCGGTCATCGGACGCGTCGATGGTAAGAAGCCGGTTCGGCCTTGTCAAAGGAAACCGCTGAAATTGCGGTGTGTTTCCGTGCTCACAGTTGACCTGGGAGTCGTACCTCGGCACGATAATCGCGGAGCGAGATGTCGACGACTGTCCCCCCGAGGCGAGCCCCTGAACGCGGTCTGATCGAACGCTGTGCAGCTGGAGAAGACGATGCGTGGCGGGAACTGATCACGACCCATGCTGCGTTGATCGAAGCGGTGGTGGTGTGCGCTTTGCACGACTCTCAGCTAGCAAAGCTCGATGAATCGCAGGCTCTCACGGCTCAGTTCTGGGAAGATTTGCGAGCGAACGACGCGGAAATCCTACGTGACTGGAACGGTACGAGCCTTCGGCACTATCTCGCACTGGTAGCAAGACGCACCGCCGAGTCTTACTTGCACAGCACCACCACCACCGCGCAATTGGTGACGAGCGACTTTGCTCACGCAACGCTCACCGACAGTTCCGCACCCGACCTCGTACCAAGTGCCGAACCTGCGCCGTTCGACAAACTCTCCCTGCAATTTCAGGCAATGATCCGGCTGCGGCGGCTCGGACTAGATCTCGACTCCATCGCCGCTGTGTTGGGCATGTCTCAGGCATCGGTGACCCAAAATATGCAGCGAGCCGCCCACAAACTCACACAGCTACAAACCGCAACCCCGTCTCAAGCGCAACTTCCAACTTCGCAAACGAACCAAACAGACCTGGAGCTAGCTTGGCGCCTCGTGCTGGGATGCGCGCCAACTTCTGAGCGAGTCGATGCCGCGCTGCGAAGCGAACAAGAGCCAGCCCTCCGTGCAATTCGTGATCGCGTTCAAATCACGTTTGCGCAAGCCCACGACATGACCGCTGCACGGCCATGCGACTCAGGAAAAAGCTGTCTTTCCGAGCTCGACCTTGTCTACCTCGTGGACGGAACGATGCGTGGTTCGGCGAAGGCCGCTGCCGAATCCCAACTTTCGTCCTGCATGCTATGCCTTTACGCCGTTGCGAATCTGACCCTCGACATGAGGATGGCCAGAATTTTTCGAGACGCGAAAGGAACGCATCGGGCGCTGCAGGTTGCCGCCGCGTGCATTGCCACCGAACGAGCCTCCGCCGCAGAAATCAAAGCTCGAGAAGCGCTCGATGAAGGCGCGCTTCGCGCCGCGGAGCTCATCCGTGTGGCCCTCGTCGCCCACAACCTGCCCGGCCGCGAAGCCATCTCCCGCGAAACCAGCCGGGTCGTCACCGCGCCGCAAATACCGACCGATCTAGAAGCTCCCATTATGGGTATCGAAGCGCTCGTGTCGGGGGACGTGACCGGGGCGTACCGCGCTGTCGACGAGCACGGGGCGAAACAAAATATCGGAGCGCGTCTCCGGCTGCTCGCTGCCGCGGCGGGTCACGACCTCCCCGAGGCACACGAGCGCGCCGAGGAAATCTTGTCGCGAACCAGCGCCGATCCTGGCTTGCGCCGAGACGCCGAAGCCGTCGCGGCTCTGCCGGACCACCGGGCGCTGCCGCGAGAAATCTTGCTGGAACGTCTCGCGGACGCGCTTCCCGATCTCGCTCGCTTTTTGATCACCCATTCCGGCGACGCGCCCGTCTAAGCTTCGATTTCGCGTCGCGCTGAGCGTGCCGACGGAGTGCCCTTCCGCTTTCGTCGTCGCCGCGCCACGCAGACTGCCATACCGATCAGAATGAGCGCCGCCGGAATGTGTGACGTTTGTCCGGACCGCATAGCACAGAGCGCACCTCCAGAGAGCCCCGATCCTTCGGGCGCCGTCGCGGCGTTTTCGTCGAAATCGAGATAGTCCGGAATCCCATCGCCGTCGCTGTCCACGACGCCTTCGTCTTCGTCGCGCCGACCGTCGTTATCCGAATTCGTGTCGAGATAGTTCGGTGTTCCGTCGTCGTCTACGTCCTCTCCGAACATCTCAGCGTCGGCGCGCTCTCGGGCGGTTGGAATCATGTCGCCGTCGTCGTCGGCATCGAGATAGTCGGGTTCTCCGTCTCGATCGGTATCTACCGCCACACCACCCGGAGTTTCGTCTGCCGTCGAGACGCCATCGCCGTCGTCGTCGGTATCGAGGTGGTCGGGAACGGAATCAAGATCGGTATCCATCACCTGCCCCTCAGAGACCTCGACCAGCGTCAATCGGCCATCCCCATCGTCATCGAAATCCAGGTAGTTGGGCTGGCCATCGCCATCAGTGTCGGTATCTTGGCCTTCCACGCGCTCAAGCGCAGTGGGGATTCCGTCGCCGTCGTCGTCCGGATCTTCAAAGTTTGGAATGCCGTCACCATCGCTATCGATCGGCACTCCATCCGGCCGTTCTGCTTCGTTGGAAAGACCATCCCCATCCGCATCGCCCGTGGGATCGTCGATCACGAATGCTTGGCTGGTGGTTGCGGTGTTTCCGAGCGCGTCGGTCGCCACCGCAGTCACACGGTGAGCTCCCGCATCAATGTCGGAAGTGGGGGTGGCCACCCAGTCGCCCGTCACAGCATCGGCAGTGGCAGTGGCCACCGGATTTCCGTCAAGTGCCACTTCAACGGTGGCTCCTGGTTCGGCGCTTCCCGTGATCATCGGCCGCGGGCCACCCACGACAGCTCCCTCAGCCGGCATCGTAATGCTCACAAACGTTTCTGTATCGACCGTGATCGACCGCGCATCAGCCCCGCGAATGCCGCTGCTGTCGGTGACCACCGCTTCGAATACGTGCAGACCATCGGTGAGCGCGTCGGTCGGGGTGTACGACCAGTCCCCCGACGCATCTGCGTCCACGGTATCGACCGTGGTTCCGTCAATCACGATCTCCACCGAAGCGTTCATCGGCGCAGTGCCGCGGATCTCAGGGGTCGCATCTGAAATCATCGACGAACTTGGTTCCACAATCTCGACCTCGGGCGCATTGCCCACAGTGAACTGATGGCTGTCGCTTGCGGTGTTGCCCGCATCGTCTGTCGATTCGACCCGCACCGTATGCATACCCAGCGATAGCGGAGACGAGCCTGTGAGCCCCCAGCGACCGTCCGCGGCTGCGGTTGCGGTGCCAATCATCACGCTGTCCACGATCACGATCACCGAGGCCCCGGGATCGGAAATCCCTGAAATAAGTGGGGTTGTGTCGGTCGTGCCTGTTTGGTCAGCGGGCGTCACCAAGATCAATGTGGGGAGCGCCGTGTCGACGACGAAAGAGCTGCGGGCGATCGCGACGTTTCCTGCGGCGTCTGTGACACTCATCACAATATCGTGAGAGCCATCCTCCAGGTCGCTGCTCAGGCTCACCACAAAACGGCCGCTGGCGTCCACCACCACGCTACCCACCAATACCGAGTCAACCAGCACCTGTACGGTCGCGCCCGGCTCTGCCGTACCTTCGATATCCGGCCGCGCGGTGCCAATCGTGCCCGCAGGACCGGAGACGCTCACCATCGTCGTGGTATCGATCTCAAAACTCGTAGTCGCTCGACCCATGCCCATGCCATCAAGATTGGTGACCTCAGCGACGTACGATCCATCCATGAACGCAGTGGCCGCGTCGCACGACCAGTCCCCCGACGCGTCGACGGTCGCGGAGCACACCACCGCCGAGTCAACTTCCACCTGAATCGACAGCCCTGCTTCCCCAGTGCCTGAAAACGAAGGAGTCGAATCTCGACTCACGCTCCCGTTCGCCGGCGCATCGATGGTCAGCGCGGTGCACGTCGCGCCATCTCCAGTAAAGCCTGCTGCACAGGAGCACACAAACGATCCTTCCGTGTTCATACACACCGCGTTGGCTCCGCACGCAGCCATGCCGGTCGAGCATTCATCCACATCCGAACACGTCGAAGCGCGAGACCCCAGCGCAAGATAGCGAGCCCCACGCTGCGAAAAGTTGTAGATCCCGAGCGCGCCATCGGGAAACGTCTCCCCCATGGGAGGCTCGACATTGAACTGCTCCACGCCATCCACTCGTACGATCAAGCGGTCGTCGCGGTACGTAATATCGAACCGATAGGTCGTACTCGTGACCCACCCTGTCGACCCAAGCGAGGAAGCGCGCCCCAGCTCGGTGACCGCGCCCACGTGGTCCCATAGATCGGTATCCACCGTGGTCGGCGTTTGATCAGGTTCGCCTTGTATCCGGGAAAGAGCGAGCCCTTCCGCTGCTCCGCTTTGCGCAGCGCCCTTCCAGTCGACGAGCAAATAGTCGGCGGATGAGCTGGTGGTATCTCCCGGTTCAAAGCCGATCACAAAACCGACGAAATCATCGTCAGAGCCAGATTCGACGCGCACCTCGAAGCTGTATGTCTGCGCCTTCGCGTCGGTGGCTCCGATCACAATCGTCGGTGACGAATTCGAATCCTGAAAGGCAGAGGAGCCATCTGCCGCGATCGTCCAATCGGGCGTATCTCCGCTCGCGTACGATTCCTCGGTCGTTGCGTCAAAGGTGGGCGGCCGCAAACAAACGTATCCATCTTCCGTGCCGCACATAGCGTCGCAACCGTCACCGATGATGCTATTGCCATCGTCACATTCCTCGGCGTCCACCACCACGCCATCGGGAGCGCCACCCACGCACTGGGCGTGCGCGAGTTCCGCTCCGGACCACCAAGTCACGAGGCCGGCTAGTGCAACCATTGAGCTCAACGATGAGTAGGCTAGTCGCCGCATGTTCGTTCTCCTCGGGGGCGCTGTTGGCGCCGCGGGGTTCATGAAACGGTACCGTGTCCCCCGCTTGCGAGGCCAAAAAAACACCGACGTTTCGTTTCAAGCCAGCTGTGCGCTCAGAACAAGTCTCGCTGCGAAGACGGCGCGCTCTTTCCCAAGTGCGAAAATGCTTTTCGCGTGGCGGTACGACCTCTGGCGGTTCGCGCAATGAAGCCTTGCTGCAATAGGTATGGCTCGTAGACGTCTTCGAGCGTGTCCCGTGGTTCGCTCAGCGCAGCGGCAAGCGTTTCAATCCCCACCGGGCCTCCGTCGTAGTGCTCGATGATCACCCGCATGTACTTCCGGTCCATATCGTCTAATCCAGCACGGTCGACGTCCAGCCGGTCGAGGCTCTCCCGTGCCGTTTCGAGGTCCAGCGCGCCGTTCGAAAGCACTTCCGCAAAATCACGACCGCGCCGGAGCAGCCGATTGGCAATCCGAGGCGTGCCTCGAGACCGCGCGGCGATTTCTTGCGACGCGTCCGGCGTGATCTCGATTCCCAGTAAACCCGCGCTTCGCGTCACGATTTTCGAGAGCTCGTCTGGCGCATAGTATTCGAGGCGTGCGGGATACCCAAAGCGAGAGCGCATCGGGTTAGAAAGCAAGCCTGTGCGCGTGGTGGCTCCCACCAAGGTAAACGGGTGAAGGCGAAGCTGGAGCGACTGCGCGTAGGGCCCATCGCCGTGAACCACGTCGATACGAAAATCTTCCACCGCGGTATAGAGATTTTCTTCCACCGCGGGGGTCAAGCGATGGATCTCGTCAATAAACAGAATGTCGTTTGGCTCAAGTTTCGTCAGCAACGCCGCGAGCTGCCCTTTGTGTTCAATGGCCGGGCCCGAGGTCATATGCAGATGGACTCCTCGCTCCTCGGCGAGAATCAGCGCGAGGGTCGTTTTGCCGAGCCCCGGTGGACCACAGAGCAATACATGATCGACCGGTTCTCCTCGGCGGCGAGCCGCTTCGACGAATACACGAAGGTTGCTGCGAATCTTTTCCTGACCCACAAAATCATCGAAGCGAGCCGGTCGAAGCGCGACTTCGTAGGGTCTGTCGGGCTCTTGCGCCTCCGCGCTGATGCTTCGTTCTGCCGCTTCAACCACGCTTGTCTCCAGATTCGTTTACGTTCCCACGATAGAGGTCACGAAAGCCGTGCGAGCGCTTCGCGGAGCAGGCTCTCCACCGAGCTATCCGGCGAAGCATCGCCGAGCCCCGTCAGCGCTTGTTCCGCGTCGTTCTTTCGATATCCGAGCTGGATCAACGCAGACACCACGGCGTCACCGTTTTGGTATTCAGTCGTCGCTGTCACCGGGGCTGATCGGGCAGGACCGGCAATCGGCATATCGCGCAGCTTATCTTTGAGATCGATCAAGATGCGTTCGATAGTTTTGCGACCGACTCCGGGAATCCCCTTAAACGCAGCTTTGTCGTCGCGCGCCACGGCCGCCGCAAGGTCACCCGGACTCAACCGACCAAGGATGGCCAAAGCAAGCTTAGGGCCAATGCTGGAGACGCTGAGCAACGCGCGAAACACCCGTCGCTGCTGTTGCGACTCGAACCCGAAAAGCGTGATGGCATCCTCGCGCACATGGGTATGCACGCTCAACGTGACCTCCGATCCGTCTGCGACCACTCGTCCATGCGCGCCAGCAGGAACGAATAGTTCGTATCCGACGCCTCGCACATCGAGCACAATCGACCCTTCTGGGTCTCGCTCTACGACTTCACCTTTGAGCCTTCCAATCACAGACCCTCGTTTGTGGTATTGATGAACGTGTTCTTTGCCGTCGCTGCCCGCAATCGCGCCGACGACATGTGTAGCAGGTTGCGATCCTCGTCACAAAGCCAGACCCCGCTCCGCCTGATTCGACTCCGCCCGATTCGACTCCGCCCGACAGACCTCGACCCTGCACACCATGCGCGCCGATTCATCCCCTGATTGTAGGTCGCCCTCCTCATCCGCCCCCCCTCACCGAGCGGCTCCGTTGTACCGAGTATGTGCTTTCGCCTTGTTGTACACGGCCGCGGTGATCGTGCTTCGGGTAGCGGTTCACGTCGCGGAGTCTCCTTTTCGAGCCGACGTCTGGTATCGCCTGGGAGTACTTGCGGGAAGCGGCACGCAACTCCTGCTCGGCGTCGCCGCGGGCTCAGCGTTGTGGTTTCGTTCGAGCCGCGCCGCAATCATGGCAAGCTCCGCGATAGCGGGGGGCTTGCTCGCGGCGCACGCTGCGGCAGCCCACTACCACGCGACCTTTCATCGCCTGCCCTCTGAGCGCGCGCTCTCGGTGCTGGAGCACTCTGTATTCGAACGTGGAAGCGCGCTCGCGGAATCGGTCGCCGCGCATGCGCCCTTTTGGCTGGTCGCGGCCGAAGCGGGGGTGCTCGCGGCGGCGGTCGGACTTTCGACATCGCGGTTTGCTGGCTATCTCCGAATGCGGTTCGGCCAACGCGCCCGGTCCGTATATCAAGCCGTGGGTGCCGCTTTTGTTCTCCTGATTGGAATCGCGATCGCCACAACCACAAAAGGCACCGGCCAACTCTATTTTGGAGCCGCCGATCCCATCATTCATTTGGCGTTCCACGGTCACCAACCAAATCTTCCCTCGCCGCGATACGCGCCCCGCGCAGAGGTCATGAGATTTCTACAAACGGAGCTGGGTGTGGAAGCGCCAACTCCCATTGCCGACCCGCGTTTCCCATATTGCCGCGACGAAATCGCATCCCGCGACGGATCGTCAAATGACGAACCGCGCGACATGCGCGGAAGACGGCAAAGCATCGTGATGCTGATCCTTGAGAGCGTCGGCGCGCGTGAATTGCAGCTTAAACACCAAGGACAACCGCTGATGCCCAATCTCGCGCGCATGGCCATGGAGGGCGTGTCGTTTCAGCGCTTCTTCGCGTCTGGAGATCGGAGCGCTCAAGCACTGGTATCGATGTTCTCGGGAATACCGCCGGCAACCTATCGACGGATTCTCGCCCACGCCCCGCTGGCTCCTTTACCCGGCGTGGCGCGAGATCTGAAAAAGGCCGGTTTTGAAACGCGCTACTACCACGGCAGCGATCTCTCGTTTGAGCAACAGCGCATGTATCTCCGGCGCGCCGGCTTCGATGCAATCGTGGAGCCGCATCCCGCCGAAGAGCGGATCGGATGGGGTCTTCCGGACGGAACTATGTTTCAGAGAATGCAGTCTGATCTCGAACAGCGATCCAGGGAGCAACCACATTTCTCAGTGCTGTTCACGCTAAGCACGCACGACCCCTACGCCATACCCGACGACTTTGTCGCGCCCGTCACGCAAAGCGACCGCTGGAGCCGATTTGCTAGCAGTCTGGCCTACCTCGACCACGAGCTCGGTCTGTTTTACGAATGGTTTCTTCGCCATGAAGCTCCGTCGGGTGCCTTGTTGATCGTCGTCGGCGACCACACGCCCCGTCTCCCTCATCCTACAGACCCGACAAGCACCACAACAGGCGAGTTCGAATATCGTTTCCGAGTTCCGTTGATCTTGTTGGGTTTGAAACCCGAGACACTCGCGCGAGCTCGTCAAAGAACCAGGGTCACGTCCGGCCACGTGGACCTCCCGCAGACTATTCTAGGACTCGCTCGCGTGGCCCGACGCGGTTGCTATCAAGGCCGGAATCTGCTCGGAAGAACGCCATGGCCAAAGGCCCGCAAGGTCGTCTCCCTGGCCGGCGAAGAACTCGAGTTCATGTACGTCCACGAGCAATCGCAGCGCTGGATGTTTCATCTCAAAACGCAAGTTGCGCGCCTCTACGATATAGAACGCGATCCAAATCTCAAACGCGACCTGTACCGTCCACAGCACGAACAATCAATTAGACTCGGAAACCTCGTGCGCGCCTACCATGAAGTAGGTCGCTATCTCAGCGAGCATGCACGCTACGCTCCATCTCACGATGCGCTGCGACAGCGCCAAAACGCCGGAATGAAGCCTGCCTCAAAAGGGCAATCCGAAGAGCGCTTGCGACTAGTCTCGCACCGCGGAAACACCATCGACAACCAGGAGCATTCCTCTGCGAAGGAAAACACGCTCGACGCGATCGCGGCAGCCATCGAGGCTGGATTTGAATGGGTGGAAGTCGACGTCCAAGTGACGCGGGATGGTGTTCCCGTTTTGGCCCACGATGCGGCGGTGCACGTCGCTCTGAGCTCAAATCGCGCTCCCGCGGCAAAGGATATCGCCGCGCTGGAATACGCCGAGCTCGAACGCTTGGGTGACGCGCGCCCACCCTCGCTCGAGGAAGCGCTCACGCGGTTTGGCACACGGGTCGGCTTTTGTCTCGAACTCAAACCACAACGCGACGTCTTTCGTCAGATGGACCTTGTCCACGGCGTAGTTCGGCTACTCGATACCATTCCCCACCAGCCTGTAATGGTGGATAGTTTCGCGCGAACGATGCTCACAAGCATGCGAGAGTTTTCGGACGTAGAAATCGGTTACGACTTGCCTCAGCAACCGGTCGAACAAGAATGGCTGGCCTACGCCGCCCAAGCGCGTTTCGACTGGGTCTACATTCGTGCCGACCTCATCACCGAGGAAGTGTTGTCAGAAGCCCGTCGCATGGGATTGCGGGTCATGGCCTACACCGTCAATCAAGTGGGCACTCTTCGAGGAATGAATGTCGACGGTATCATGACCGACCATGTGTCGGTCTTGCGCGCCTTTTCGCGCTAGCAAGGCAGGCGCTTTCGGATGTGGGTCGTTGCTGGCTACGGTAGCTCTGGTTCGCGGTCCTCGAGCAAGGTTGTGCGCACGGCGTGAATGCTCGCGATTCGGTCTGATTCGGTTCGCCAAGCGAGGTAGATCGGCTTTCGATACCTCGGTTCTAGTTCAGGAGAGATACCCTGGAGAGGCAAGGGAACCAACTGCCCCGTTTCCAGCGCGCCCCCGCAAAGATACGTTGGCAAGATCGCGACTCCAAACCCTTGAAGCGCAAAGAACATCGTTTCTTCCATATCGCTCGACGAAAAACGAACGCGCTTGGGCGGCGGGCACGAAGTACCGAAAATCGCTCTCCACCAAGGTTCGAACACCGAAATCGGATTGACCATGTGTACGTGTCGGGTTCTCAGCTCCTGAATCGACGTCGGTGGTCCGACGCGTTGCAGATAGGTCGGTGCAACCACTGCAACGAGCTCCTCCTCCGCGATGGGGACACAATCGAATTGTCGCGTGCGCCATTTTCGAAGACTGAAATATACCGCGACGTCGAGCTTGCCGGCCTGGAGCAGCGGCTCGAGATCATAGGATTCGCCCGTCACCAACTCGAGCTCGATTTGTGGAAAGCGTTCGAGGACCTTGGCAATCCGGGCGCGCAACCAAAACTTGGCGAACGGGCCCGGAGCACCGATGCGGACTTGGCCCTCAAGCTTTTCGTCCGCATGGGTGGCTACGTCGACCGCGAGATCGATCTGTGAAAAACGGATGGCAATCGATTCATATAAATCGCGGCCCGAACGAGTAAGCTGCGCTCGTCGGCCAACTTTTTCAAAAAGGACAATGCCGAGCTGGTTTTCCAAGCTCTTCATCTGCTGACTGATTGCGGATTGAGTCACTCGACGTCGTTTTGCGGCTTCCACGAAGCTGGGCGATTTCGCGACCTCAACGAAACTTCTGAGCAAGTCGTAGTCCACCGCCACTGGTGCGCTCCCTTTAGACGACCCGGGGGCTCGCGGGTCGCTGAACACGCGACTCCACCGTGGACGCATGCAGATGGGTCAGCGCGATCGCGAGCGCATCCGTCGCGTCGGGAGGAGGTTCCTCGCGGAGCCCGAGGATAGATCGCATCAATCGAGCGACTTGCGCTTTGTCGGCCGCTCCACGACCCGCAATCGAACGTTTGACCACGGCGGGGGGATAGGAACTCACCGCGAGATCCGCTTCCGCGACGGCAAGCAAAGCCACACCGCGAGCGTGTCCGAGTTTCAGCGCAGCACTTGGATGTTTTGCAAAAAAAATGTCCTCCACCGCAACGGCCTCCGGTTGGTGCTGAGCAATAACCTCCCGCAGTCCATCATGGATGCCACGCAGCCGCAGGGGGAGCGAGTCGTTCTTTGCGGGCGCGATGACGCCAAAACCGCACGCCGTCACCCCTTGGCGGGAACGCGTTACCACCCCCCAACCGGTCTTTCGGGTCCCGGGATCAATGCCAAGCACGCGCAAACTATGGCTCCGAGGAGCTGAGTTGAAAGTCGGCGAACACGTTCTGCACATCCTCGTGGTCGTCCAACACGTCAAACAACTGAAGCAGGCTATCCGCTTCTTTTCCCTCGACCTCCTTCGGTGTTTTGGGAATGTACGCGAGCGCGGCTTCCAATACGTTGATTCCTGCTTGCTCTACCGCCTCGCGCACCGCGTCGAGTTCTGTGCGGCCGCACGTGATCATCCAGTCGCTATCGTCGGATTCGATATCGTCTGCCCCTGCGTCGCCCGCAACCTCGAAGAGCTGTTCCTCGGTCGCGCTGTCACCGCCAACTTTGATGACGCCTTTTTGGTCAAAAGCCCACGCGGCCACACCGCTTGCTCCGAGCTGGCCTCCGTTCTTGTCGAACAGCTTCCGAATCTCGGCGGCAGTTCGGTTTCGATTGTCAGTCATCACCTCGAGCAAAAACAATGACCCCGCGGGGCCGACGCCTTCGTACAAGAGCTCCTCATAGTTGACCCCATCGAGCTCGCCGGTCCCCTTCTTGATCGCCCGGACGATATTGTCCTGGGGCATGTTTTGCGACCGAGCTAGATCGATGGCTCGACGCAGGCGAGGATTCCCATCCGGGTCTCCGCCGCCCATCCGCGCGGCCACGGTGACCTCTTTGATAATCTTGGTGAATACCTTGGCTCGTTTGGCATCTTGAGCACCTTTTCGATGCTTGATGGTGGACCATTTATTGTGACCGCTCATCGCTACTCTCCGGCCTATCGCCTACCTCAACGACCTTCCACTGACCAGCTTCCCGTCGCAATACGATCTCGCGTCCGCTCGTGGTGCGTACGCGCGCATCATTGCCTTGGGTCTCATAGGCAAGGTCGAGTTCATCCTCGGTGTCTTCGAGAAGCTGAGTCATCTCGGTTTCCAGCTCGGCGCGGGAACCCCGCGACAAGACTCTGAGAACGCCGTGCAGGCTGCGACGCGTGATCGCGCGGCGCAACGCCGCGACAGTTTCTTGCGGAGTTCGGAGCGAAGGCTCGCCAATCACGTCTCCGGGGACCCACCAGACCCCTTTTTTCTTCTTCAGGGTCGTGACTTCGCCGGTCGAAAGGTGAACATCCGCCTCCGCAGAAAGCGCCCCCTCGTCGAGCTTGGCAAGGTGGTTCGCTTGCTCACTCAGCTCCCGCTGGTTCTCCTTCATCAACCGCTCAAACTCCTCGAACGAGATGCTGGCTCTCGTTTCGCGATCGAGCAGTGCATACGCGGCTCGCGCGTCTGAAGAACGAACCGCAGCAACGTATCGATCGACAACTCCTTGCGGGCTCGTCGCTCCCGAAGCGCAAGCGCCAAGGACTACGAGCCACCCGATCGCTCGAAGAGCCGCACGAATACGCGATGCGCCCACGTGCAATACTCCACGTCGTGTCGTCTCCCCGGCGATCGGCGGTTTCCAAAGGACCACGCTTTTGCAAGCGTAGCTCGCTTTTTCCCGACAGTCGGCAAAACCGCTCTTTTCGCCCGGGCGATCCCGTCTCTCTGAGGACCACGACCCGATGCGTAGTCACGTTCACGAGCCGTGAGAACGCCGGTTCACAAGACGTCGTCATCGCACGCTGAAGAGAAACTAACTAACTGAATTCAATGATCATTTGTCACCAGACTATTCTGGCACGATTCCTGGAACTGTCTCTGGGTGCCGAAACCAGACGATCGGCGAAGGGACAGAGAATGCAAACGCGAAGAGCATACGGCCAGTTTGGAATGCTGCTTTGGGTGGCAATGAGTAGCGGGCTCGCGAGCTGCGCCTCTGACAACGACCACTGCGACGATTCGGGCTGTCACGAGGCCGAATCCGAATCAAACGGCACCAGTGAAGAAAGCGTGTGCCGATTCAGCCACGAGTGTGGTGCGGGACGGGCCTGCCTCAACGGCGCGTGCCAGGCCGAATGCGACGCGGATACCATGTGTCCCGAAGGACAGGGCTGCACGGACGGATGGTGCACGCCGGACGCGTCGCAGGAATGTGAAGACGACACCGCCTGCGAGGACGGGCAAATCTGCATGAACGGAGCCTGCATCGATTCATGCACGGATGATCCCGAATGCGGCGAGGGACGATACTGCAACGGCGGTCAATGCACGGTCGACACACGGCCAAAGCCTTTCTGCAAGGAAGATAGCGAGTGCGAACCTGGACATCCTTGCGTCGGCGGAGTGTGTCGTACGACATGCGAGACCCACGACCAATGCCTGCGTTTCGACGTGCAGTTCAGTTTTTGCAAAGAAAACCTCTGCGTCACGGGCAATGAAGCGACCAGCGACTGCGCTACAAATCGCCATTGTGAACCCGGAAAGGTCTGTCTCGACGGCGTGTGTCGCTAGTGTTGCGTGGAGCTCGCCGAAGCTACTTCTTCTTCCCTCTTTTTTTGATGACAAACTGCACGCGCCGGTTTCGCGCCCGGTTGGCGGACGTGATGTTCGGCACCAGGGGGCGATCTGGCCCGTAGCCCGTCGCTTCGAGTCGCGACGAATCGACACCGTGCGATACGAGCCACGCTCGAACGGCTGCGGCTCTCTCAGTGGACAGCGTTTTGTTGTGGGCGCGACCGCCACGATTGTCGGTGTGCCCTTGAATTTCAATCAACTCGAGATGCGGGTTACGCACGATGAGGTCTGCGACTTCGCTGAGCAACGGGTCGCTGCTCGGCAAAATCTCTGCGCTGTCGGTGGCGAAGTTCACCTGGCGCCGAATGCGGATATTTTTTCCCGCGATGCGCGCGAGCGGCTTGCGGGGCTTGGTTATCAATACAACCTCGAGCGAGGTATCCTCCCGCGCAGCGATTTCAAGAGGCTGCACACGGAGCAAATAACCCTCCGCCTCCGTACGCGCGGAATAGCTCCCGGGGGGAAGATCGGATGCCGAAAACGCTCCCGATGCGTCCGAGGTCAGCTCACGCGTGTCGGCGCCCGAAATCTGAATCTTGGCCCCGCCGACCGCTTCTCCTTGGTCGTCGACCACGCGGCCTTGCAAGGCTGCCACTTTCGGCTTTGACTTCAGCACACATCGCGTTTCGACCGGTCCCTCTGAGTTCGCGCCAGTCGGACTCGCGGCGTCTCCGGCTTCTCCCTCTTGTTCCGCTTCTTCGAACGGGTCGTCGAACTCCTCTTCAGAGACACCATCCTGACCACCGTCCTCGCTAGTCGACGAGGCTTCGTCGTTCGACGAGGCCGACGCGGCGCTGGGAATCGTGGCCGAACACGAGCCGTCTTCGTAGTCTGGATGCGTCACGCGCATGTCCACCTGGTCACCCGGCTCGAAGAGGTACGTCGTAAACTCGCCGGTCTCGTCGGCGACCAGCGCGGTCAACTGTCGATTCTCGAATCGAATCGTAGCTCCGCCCACGGGAGTTTCGGATCCTTCCTCGACAACGACGCCGTGCACTCGCTTGCGCAACGCGAACGGGTCTACTTCCTTTTCTCGTTCCACCCGCTCAACCCTTGGCTCGAGAGGGTCTGGGTCGTACGCGTAGGAAATTCCGACGAGGATGTTGTAGGGCGCAGTCGGCGCCAGTTCCCGAACGAAATCTCGAGAGCCCGTGAGACCGATATCGCCCCCGAGCAGAAACGACAGCCCGTGCACTGGTGGAAGAATGCGAACTCCGAGCGTAAGCGTCATCGGAAACGCGCTGGGACCGGCCTGGTCAAGACAACTGTCCGCATCCGCCGGCACCTCGCTGGTGCTTCCTGCGGCGGACACGAAAAGGCACGAATAGCCCTGTCGATTGATGGGAATCGACCAGTTCCATTCCAAAATGGGGTGAATATAGAAATCGCGAGACACCCGCAACGGCGACTCGAACCCCAAACCCAGACGGAAAAAATCCGTCCGATTGATGTTTAGCCCGAAGCGCTCGATCGCCGTCACAAGATGACGGGTTTCGTCTGCCATCGAAGCGGCAGGGTCTTCGAGGTTCGCGAAGCGTTCATTTTCCGTGTCCTCGATCAAGTTGCCCGAGTTATCGAAGTAGTATTGTCCGGAAAGCCGGGCCACAAAGGGTATCGGCTTGCGCAATCCGCGCAGATCGGCCGTGAGGTTGGCCCTCAGGCCAACGCTTGTTCCCTTGAGGCCAACGCCAATGTCGCCAACGGTATTGAGCAAGGCCAGCGTTGCGTCTCCTCCTACGGTCAACCAGGGCGTCGGGCTGTAGAACCCTTTGACGCCAAGGTCTGCGTCCCCGAGAACTTGAAACAGCTCGGGATCTCCTTGGTCGTTGGAGTTGGCGTACGATTGGACCGAGGCGAACACTTCGACGTTGTCGTGAACCGACCAGCCGAGCGACAGAAACCCTCCCACGTGTTTGGCGTCGTCGCCCGACACAATGAAGTCCTTGGCGAAGAAAAACTCGCTCGCCAGCTGCAGACGAAACGACCCCGTGGTCCCTGAGCCGGCGTCCACCACCCGAATGCCGCCGACGGGCCCGCGAAGCGTGTTGTGGGAACGAAAACGCTCGCGTCGACGTTCGGCAGACTCCGGCGTCGCAGTTGTGCGCGCGCTCGAGGAGGCCGCTGCAGACGAACCCGAGACCTGAGCGGACGCCTCGACCTCGGAGGGTGTGTCCGGTTCATCGTCGAACTCATCGTCAAACTCGTCGCCACCCGACCGGCTCTCCGCCACTGGCGCCGGGCTCTTGGGCGCAGGGGAAGCGCGCCTAGGCGTTTCGTCCTCGAAATCATCATCAAATTCGTCGTCGAATTCATCGTCCGCCTGGGCGGCAACCGACGACTCCAACACGAAGCCGCTTCCCCAAGCCACACCCAAGCAGAGGAAAGGGATCGTGACCCTCATGCACCAATCTCCCCTCATGCACCCCTCCCCCTGGTCAGATGCTCCAAGGTCCGAGCGCGTCCCGTCCGAGCGCATCCCATAGAGCAATGGTCAGTGTGGCTGAGGGTCTGGCGCCCAGACCCTCTCGTCTGCTCTAGTTTGATGCGACGCGTAGAGTGACCCGCCCGGCCGGCGGAATCATCACCTCGCGCGGCGGTGTGCTCGCACCTTCGTTCGGGCGAAATACCACTTGGTACGTCCCGCCAGGCACCCCATCGATCTGGCAACGCCCTTGTTTCGTCTGACAGGTCCGTTCGGAATCGTCGGCACGAACCAAAATCACCGCGCCGTCCGCGGGCTCGCCGTCCGCGTCGCGCACTTCCACCGACACGAGCGCATCTGCCGATGCCGGCGTTGTCCAGCAGAAGACCAAAACGGTAAGCGCGATGACGATCAAAGGTCGGGTAGCGAATCGAATCACGTTGAGGCTCCGAGGAGTTCGGACGCAGGGTGGGCGGTGGTGATTCACCACGCTCCGTCAAGTCGTCCATACGAGGTTGGTCCATGAGAGGTGGTTTCGTCCATGGGTCGGTCATCATGTGGACGTCGACACCGGTCTTCGCAGAGTCGATGCCCACTGAGCCGTTCAGTCTTCATCCGTGTGGTCTTGAACCGAGACGTATTCTTCATCGACAACTTCCAGATCATGAGACTGCCCCAGATCCCGTTCTTCATCCTGGGCAAACTCGGCCACCGCGCCCATATCAACCTCCGCGGTGGCGGGTTCTCCGGACGAAGGGCGAGGTGCCGGAGCGACCCGCAGCGAAGGATCGAGATCGGGTCGCGGGGGTTGCGCGGGGATTGGAAGCGGTCCGTCATAAAGGAACATGCCGCTCGATGCTCTGGGCTCGGGTCGCGCATCCGCGGAAGGTCGCCAGGAGCTCGCCACCGTCGGACGACCGAGGGGTATGTCCGGACGGTCGACGTGATATCGCAGATCCTCACCTTCATGGGGTGCGATCTCCTCCGTAGAGGCTGAAACCGCTGGAATTTCCTCAGCCGCGTATTCTACCGGTGAGTATTCGGCGGAATCATCCGTGGCCGGGCTTTCGCTATGGATCATTTGAACATCGGCTACATCGACGTCGCCGGACGCGATGTCGGCATAACCAAGCTCGCCGGGAACTTCGTCTACAATATGTGGACCGTCCGCCTCCGAGACCGATGATGCCGCGAGCGATACATCCGCCGCATGCGCAATCTGCTCATCGTCGTAAGGCGGGGATTCGTACGCCTCGGCGGCTTGCTCGATCTCGTCGACCGCCGAGACGTCGACTTCTCCCGTGGGCGGTTCCACGCCGAGCAGGGTCTGCCGCGCGAGCACGATGCGTTCGTATACAACCTCCGAACGTCCGTCGAGCTGGAGTGTATCAAATACAATATCGTAACGGGTTTCCGGGGCACGTTCGTCACCGCCATCGACCGCCGCGGCGACTCGCCCGACCCCCTCGAGGGCCGGAGTTCCATCCAGCAGCAGTACCGAGAACCCAACCTCGATGCCCTCGTCGTATGCCATAGGCCCGTAAAGGATCAGTTTTTCTGCATCGACACGATCCACCAACCCTTGCGATAGGTCAGACACGTTTTCGAAATGGGTGGGAACGGTCAGCACTTCACTCATGGGTTCTCGTTCTCCTCTCGGTCCAGCGAACGAGTTCGAGTCCCTTGTTTGTCGGCCAAGAGCAGCTCCACAGTGCGTTCGGCGTCATCCAATCTTCGCTCGCCCTCCCGAGACAGCTTCACGCCTTCTTCAAATACCCGTAATGAATCCTCAAGGGACAGTTCACCCTGTTCGAGCTGCTCAACAACGTGCTCGAGGCGCGCAATGACGGCCTCAAAACTCTCCTCGGAAGCACTGCCAGTCTGGTCGTTCATCGCCATGGAGCGAGGGCGGTCCCCTAATCGACGTAGATTATCGCCGCAGGTATATGAAATCACAAGCCGACCCGCAAAAGAAAGTCTTGTATGCAAAAAACCACCAACGTCGCGCGGCACTGTGGTCACCGAGCAAATCCCTATCTCGACGCTCCTCCAAGCCCTACCCGCACGTCCACCACACTGTCCGGAAGGCCGGCGAGAATCAGTTCTCCTCCGGTGAGTGTGTGCGTCTGAATCCAGCGGCCGTCGGACAACACAATGTCCACTGGGAGCTCCCGTCCGCGCAATTGTTCACTCGCCGCGCGGACACGAACCCGCAATACGCTGTGCCCCATGGCCTGAAAATGAAGCGGCCCGCGCGGCAGCGGTGCCCCCGGCGACTGCAGTTGGGCCCTGACCTTCGCTTCCTTTTCCACTCTCCACCGAGCACGCAGGAGCAGGTTTGCCGCCGGTACCTGCAACACCCTCAAAGCACGAGCTGCGCTGGTGCGCACGTCGGCGTGGTCATCGTCAAGCAAGCGCGCGATCGCGCGCCATGCACGCTTCTCCCGAACGTTGGCCAACGCCCAGCACGCCTGGGCACGTACGCTCGGGCGAGGATGTCGCAGGTTCGCACGCAATAGACGACCGAGTCGGCGAGCTTGGCGCGCGGACCACCTCGGCGCCGACACACTGGCCAGAATCATCGCCGCACCGACGGTTGACCAAGGGCGCAACCAGCGCCACAGCGAAGACGCATCCGCCGCACCGCCAAGCGCGGCCATCGACATCGCAATGGCCACAAATGCACGCTCTGAGCGCTCTTTCTTGAGCGCAGTTCCAAGCGGGAACGTATTCTCGGAAGAGCCGTACAACGCCATGGCGTTTGCGGCCACCGCGCGCTGCTGAGCGCTATCGGCACGCAACCGCCGCACGAGCACGTCGCGCACCGCGGGATCGCGAGCCAGCGCGCGAAACACCAGCATTCGATCGCCTGGGCCTCGTTTTCGCAAAAACGACCACGCCGCTGACTTCAATTCGGTGGAGAACGAAATGCCTCGGCGCAGACCGATGGCGATGGAGCGGGCGAGGTCTGGATTTGGGTTCGTCCGATTGGCGTTTCGTAAGAGCGCGCGAAGCGCCGCGGGTGTGCCGATTTCGGCGATCGCATCCGCCACCCTGGCGGAGTAGACTCCCCTCCGCATCAAGGTTTCGTAGATCTCGAGGAATGCAGCGTGCTGATGGTGCATCACTAATTCCGCGATATCTCGAGCGTCACCCGGTCGCGCTTCTAGCTCGCCTCGAATCACTGGAATTGCCGCTTCAGGGGACAACGCAACAAGGCTATTCAAGGCGAGGCGCCGTCTCCGTGCGTCACTTCCGCGGAGCACGTCGAGGAGTCGGTCAACATGGGCTGGCGAGCCGACAGAACTCAAAGCAGAAATCGCCGCGATAACAACCTCCCCCGATGAATCCTGGAGCGCGCGCAGCACCACGTACGCAGCACGCTCGTCGCCAATCGACCCCAGCGCCCGAATCGACTCCTCACGTATTTCGGGATCCGAATCCTGAGCCCACGAAACCAGTTCCGGAGTCGCGGTGTGGGACTTGAGCTCGCCCAGCAAACGGATCGCGGCCAGCCGGCTCTCATCGACATGGAGAGCGCGAACTAGGAAGGGAATGGCGACCACCCCGGCGCGAAGGAGGGCGCGTGATGCGACGTTTCGGCGAGGCGTCTGGGCGAGCGCATCAGCCAACTCCGCGAGCGCATGAGAGCCTCCCACCGCGGCCAGCGCGTCAGCGAGTGCGGGGAGGGTTTGCACGTCCGCTTCACGAAAGGCGGTCGCAAGCGCTCGGGCTGCACGAGAATCTCCACGGCGCGCGAGCGATTCGGCGATAGCCCGGATGACCACTGGGTTGCGCTCCCGTTCGAGAGCCTGCACAAGCGCTTTGATCGCATGCGCGGGCACTCCGTTTCGCGCGAGAAAGCTGGCTGCCCGAATCCGAATGGACGCGTTTCCAGAGGACAGCTGTGCGATCGCGTCCGGCCCCGAGAACGAACCGACAAAACCCGATTGAGCCTGCGCCTGCGTCGCGACGATCGAGCCATGACCCACCGTCCACGCGCTCACGCACAGCGCCCACTCAACGCACGATGGCCATCGCCTCGCCACGGCGTCGAGCATAACGCACTGTAGCTGTTCAGGGGGTCTTCCGAGACCCCCTCGATTGGCGAACTCCGTCCACCAATCTTCACCCCTACCGTAAGAATCGCTTCGCTCAAGCGGATCGAGCTGCCGCTACTTTGCACAAAACCGTTCCTGGTGAGACTCGGGAGAGGTGGGTGAACAGATACTAACGCACACCCCGAAACGTTCGAGAGGCAGAGTTTCGTCAGAGCAGGGCCAGCGCAGACAGCAATGCGGTGAGCAACAGCATCAGGGCACCCGCCCCCTGCAGGAACGTCGTGACGTCGTCGAGGGGTTTGACCATTCCCGGCTCGGTACGGTACGAGAGCGTGGGTAGTCCTGCAGCGTCCGCGGTTGGATGCCAGGTGGACGGGAGCGCTCGATAGGGTCCTTCGCTGCCCGAAATCGCACCACGAGCGAAACTCGCAATCAGCTCCACGTGCTCTCCCACGCGCAGTCGGCGCTCCGCGCACAATCCCCCATCTTCGACCACGGTGACCGCGTCGACCGCGACGCATCCCGGGTCCACCGCGAGCCGGCCCGTGCCGTCGTCTATGTAGAACGGATGCGCACAAGAATATCGGCCCAATTCCTTCATCACCGGTCCGGCCCACACCCCGAGGGGCTTATATTCCGCATGCTCGAGGTACACACAAGGCACTCCATCGATCGCACTACGCGTCGATTTTACGGACACCACGCGCCCCGAAACCCGAAATCGGCCCCGTTCGAGCTCGGAGATGCGCCTTCGAGGCGCGGCTTCCGGCAAGCGTCGAAGCGAGCGCAGACGCACTCTTGCGAGCCCCAGCAATCCGCCTGCACATGCGATTGCCACGCTGGCCAGAACATAGCCCAAAAGGAACCTCCCGACGGGGCAACCCCGTCATATGTTCAGCCTGTGATCCAGAAATGGGTTGCGCAAGCCCCACCGGGAAGAAGTCCGCCGACAGGGCGAAACCGAATTTGCCGTCGGGGCCCATATATCCTACATGGCACTACAATTGCTTACTCGTGTGCGTGGAGCGCACGGGCGTGCGCGGAGTTGGTTGGTGATCCGTGAGATTGATTCGTTGTAGTGACAAACGCGTTTCCGCGACCGAGGCGCAATCCGCGCCAAGCGGGCGATTCGGTGAACGGTCGCCGGGCCATTCGCAGCCACCGCGCTCAGGCAGCGACCCGCTCCTTGGACGCGTCATCGACGATCGCTACCGCATTCTCGCCACCATTGCTCAAGGGGGGATGGGGCGAATCTATCGCGCGGAACAAACGCTCCTCGGTCGGAGCGTAGCCCTCAAGGTACTGAACTCGGCCTATTCAGACGATGAGCATCCAGAGTTTCGGCGGCGTTTTTTCCTCGAAGCATCGATCTGCGCGCGCCTTACGCATCCCAATACGGTCACGATTTTTGACTACGGCGGCACGACCGACGGCATCTATTACATGGCCATGGAGCTGCTCAAGGGATACACGCTCCACCAGGCGCTTCAGCGGGAAGGTCGCTTTCCCCCCGCGCGGGCGATTCATGTCGCGCAGCAAATCTGTCGGAGCCTTCGCGAAGCTCACCGGCTCGGGGTGATTCATCGTGACCTGAAGCCGGCCAATGTGTTTTTGGTCCAACACGAAGATGAACGCGACTTTGTCAAAGTGCTCGATTTCGGACTGGTCAAACATTTGGGAGCAAAGAGCCCAGAGATCACCCAGCGCGGGCTCTTTATGGGTTCGCCGAAATACATGTCACCAGAGCAGATTCGCACCAGCTCGCTCGATGGGCGGTCGGATGTCTATTCACTCGGCATCATGCTCTACGAAATGCTGACCGGGAAGGTTCCCTTCAACCTCCCGACATCGGTCACCGTACTGATGGCACACGTCCATGACGAACCGCCCCCGATGCGTGAGATCAATCCCAATGTGCGCGTCGATCCTGCCCTCGAAGCGCTCGTTATGAAAGCGATCGCAAAGGCCCCCGAGAACCGTTTTCAGAGCATTCACGCCCTGTTTCGGGCACTCACGCAGGTCAGCTCCGAAATCAATGCGCAGGGAAACCCGGGTGTGAGTTCACCCGATCGCTCTGGCGCAGGAGAGCGCCCTCGGCAACCACGGAGACCCTCGCCATCGGCGCCACAGTCCGGAGAGCGACCTTTCTTTCCCCGCGCGAGGATGTTCCCGGATACTGGGGGCGCGGAATCGACTCCACCGCCGCATCCCAACGACCGCCTCAAAAAACGCTCGTCGGAATGGGGTCACATCAAAACTCGGGTCTCCTCGAGAACGAATCGAACGCTGCCAGATAGCAAGCGCGCAAGGTGGATTGGGGTAGTGATTTTCTTGATCGTGGCTGCCGCGGCTGGCTACTGGTTTCGAGATCCGCGTCATCAAAGCTTCCCGTTCACGCAATCGGAATCGAAACCGCTGGCAAAAGCCGCCACGCCGGACGTCGGAGTCTTGAAAAAGACGACGAAGCGGCAAAAGATTTGGCTGCGACTGCGTTCCGATCCCCATGCGGCACTCGTACGAGTCGGGGATCGTGTATACGGACCCACCCCTATCGATGTCGAATGGGTGGATGCCAAAGCCGCAGGTGACGAAATCACATTTCGATTCGAGCGACCCGGATATGAGCCCCTCTCCGTTGTGCGCAAGCTTCGCGGCCCGTCGCTTACTGTTTCCGCCAAGATGCAGCCGACAGCCCCGCAGACCACACCTCCCCCTCGGTCCACACAACTTGAGTCGGCAGCGGGGACGAAACCACAACAAGCCCCTCCCATGCGGCCTCCGCCGCCAATTCCAAATCCAAATCGAAATCCTCAATCTCCAAATCTTCAGCCTCCAGACTTCGCGTTGTAGACTCCCTGCAAACCGCAGGCGTCGCGCGCAAACCCGTCGGGTCAGTGCCGGGGCCCAAGCCTAGTGGCTGGAGAACGCTTGTTGATAGGAACGTCCTCGAACCCGCGAGCCAGTATCGTCGTCCCCGGAAATCATGACGGCGTGCACCAGGGGCATCGAACTATCCTGAACCTCGCGCGAGCTCGCGCGAACCGCGAGGGGTGGCGCACGCTGGCGATGTTTTTCGATCCGCCCCCGTCCGATCTGTTGACCGGCACGCCAGCACGCTCTCAAATCACTACTTCTACGCGACGCGCCGAGCTGTTGAGGGGAGCAGGGGCGGACGATGTGATCATCGAACGCTTCGATCATGTGTATGCGTCGCAGTCAGCCAGAGAGTTCGTTCACGACGTGCTGCAAACGCGTTACGGTGCCGTGGCCGCAGTGGTCGGCGCAGACTTTCGTTTTGGCCAAGGACGTCAGGGCGATGCCGCGACACTCCGAGAGTTGGGTTTGGACACCCTGGTGGCAGAACCGGTGATGTTTGGGGGGGCGCCGGTTTCATCCACCCGCGTTCGCAACCTCCTGTCAGAAGGCCAAGTTGTTGAGGCGGCGCGCCTGCTCATGCGGGTGCACGAGACGACGGGAACGGTGGTCCTCGGCGATCAGCGCGGGCGCGCGCTTGGCATCCCAACCGCCAACCTGGAATGTGAACGTGTTCTGCTCCCGCGCGACGGCGTGTACGCGGTGAAAGTGCGTCTGCTGGAAAATGCTGGCGAAGGCTCCCCGGTCGACCGTCCGGTGTCGAGAAGCAGGTCAGGGATGGACTCCGCGCTAATTGACGGAGTCGCCAACCTCGGACACCGGCCCACATTCGAGGCTGGCAGGTCGGTGGAAGTTCATCTACTAGACTTCGACGAAGACATCTACGGCCGACAACTTCGTGTAGGCTTCGTTGCGCGAATTCGGAACGAACAAAAATTTTCGGGCATCGAGGAGTTGCTCAACCAAATCGCCATGGATATTCACAGCGCGCGGCGCGAGCTGAGCCACGTGGACGAGGAGCTTTTGGTATGGATCTGACCCGTTTTGAGTTTTGGAAACGCGATGCGCTCGAAAAAACGGCGCGGGAGCTCGGAATTCGGGATCCGGAGTACATGACTCGTCGAACTTTGCTGAAATCGATTCGGGATCAGCTCCGCGGACCTCGCGGACCGTTGCGTAAAGCCGCCAAGTCGATGGTGAGCCGTATTGCGGGGCTGGCCCGAGCGTTTACTGGAGACGAGCCTCAACCCGCCGAAACGGACGGCGAACCGACGATTCGCGAAGAGCCGAGCGCGGTGGTTTTGCCTGCGGCGGAGGAGCCTGTCGAACCGTTCGAACGCGTGGTTTCGAAGGAGCTCGTCAACACAGAAGCACCCCCTCGTTCAGACTCTGAAACGCCTACCCACGCAGAAAAACCTGTCCACGCGAAGGAGCCCGTCGAAACACGGACCCTGGCGCGAATCCTTCGCGAACAGGGGCATCATCAGCGCGCTCTCTCCATGTACCGACGACTGCTCCTGGAACACGAAGACGACCCAGAACTCAAGCACTGGGTCGATCGTCTAAGCCAGGACGCCGCTCAAGGGACAGGACAGCCTCTGCGCGCTGAATCTCTGCCGGGCGAATCTTTGCGAGGCGAAGAGTGTATCGGCAACGAGGTGGTTTCGGTGACCGTCGACCCGTCGACCCTGCTGGTGAGTTGGTCGGTGACCGAACAGTCGATCGAGCGAGCCCAGGCGCGCCTCGGCTCCTCGGGAGAGCTCACCGCGCGGGTGGTGGTCGTCGCTCCCGAGGAGGATTCGATTGTCGGCTCCTTTACGCACTCCACGCGAGCCGAGCGGGAGGGCGAGTGGGTGGTTTCAGACCTCCCGCTCGGCGCGCGCGCAGCAGCGGCAGTTGGAATCGCAGACCAACACCGATTCATTTCGGTGGCACATGCCCCTGTTCTCTGCGTCAAACAAGTGTAAATCTCGCAGACAAAAAGTACGCAACTATCGCGGGCGAGGGCCGAAGAGTACGGCGTGCGCGTTGGTGCGACCCAGCTGTGTTCGAGAGTCATCTGCCCAGGAGTCAACCGCCTGGGAATCGCCTGCCTAGGAATCGCCTGCCTGGGAATCGCCTGCCTGGGAATCTCTTCGTGCATCCGCGGAGACGGAACCAACCTGAACTCGCTCGCCGCGAGAGCTATCCCCTCGATTCAAGCGCGTGGAACTGGAATCCGAGCGAAGCTGGTTCGCCAGCGCGCTCGCGCTGACCTCGGCCCTCAAAGAGCGGAAACCGGTCGTCGGAAGTGGTTTTTTTCTGTCCAGATTCGACTTGTCTGGCCGCTCTCGACCGGGCCCCGCGGCAACCCCCGAGAACGCGCAATGAACGATGTTCCTGAGTACGAAACGAGCCCTCGGAGAGGTTTCGACAGACTCGCATTCGGAGTTTCGCTTTCGTGCTCGAGCGCATCGCTGTGCGCCTGGGAACGTCAAAGAACACTGCAAACGATTCGCCGACTCGAACAGCGATTTCTTGAACGCGCGTCCTACTTCATCGAGCTTTGAATGTCGCGACCGAAGCACAATCGGCAAGCCTCGCGAGTCGTTCTCAACCGCCGGCATGGCGGGAGAATCCTGGGAATAGTGGCGCTTGTTGTTTGGTTGTTCGCGCCAGATGCGCATGCGGACGATGGACAAAAAGTCACCCGTGCTCGGCTGCGCGTCGCAATGACGCGCTACGCCCATGAACCCACCGCTGAACGAGTCGCAGAGCTCGCGCTGGAAGCCGCTGCGGTGCATCCCGAACGCATGCTTCGCATGATTCGTCGGGCGCGCGCACGGGGTCTGCTTCCCGAAATCCGGCTGGGCGCGCGCCAAGGGCGCGAAGTCGACCGTTTCGTGTCCCAGGTCGGCACCACCGATCGACTGTCTACGGATCGCGATTTGACCCTGGAAGCGTCGCTCACCATGCGATTGGATCGTCTGCTGTTTTCAAACCAAGACGCCGCGTTGATGCGCGAGCATCGGCGTAGGCAGTCGTTGCGTTCGCGGATCATTCGGGAGGTCGTCCGTCTCTACTACGAACGACGCCGCATGCAGCTTGAGCGCGATCTTTTCGGCGTTCATTCGCTGGAGCAAGAAATGGCGCTCAGCGAACGAGCAGCGCTCCTCAATGCGTTGACCGACGGAGCGTTTCTAAAAGAAATGAGCCGTCGCAAACCATAGACCAAAACCCGCGACGTCTCTACTCCAGCTCATATCCTACTCTAGACCGCCCACGGCTTAAACTGATCCCGACTCGCGGGTCTGGTCCGCGTCGTCGCGCGTTGTTCGTCATCGAAATAGCTTGGCTATTCCTCTTCCTCTCGCCTTCATCGACACGGACCATCCTCCGCGATTCAAAATCAGTTTAAGCCGTGGGCGGTCTAGGCGACGGACGAAACTCATGGGCAAGGCGACGAATCGCTGGCGTGATCGACGTTTCACACGAAAGTTCGGGATCCGGCTCGGGCGGCGCCCAGGCTTGCTTCAACGCCACAACGCCGGCCCAGTGAGGCAGCTCATAGTCCGTCGCCGCATCTTTGGGCGGCCCTGAGCGAACTTTTTGCGGAAGCTTCGGTAATCTCCAGCGCAACCACCCGGGTCGCTCTGAGTTCAGCGTCGCTTGGCGGGCGCGTCTCCGCGCTCCGCCCGGGCGCTACGTGCTCTACCAGTGCTTCCAAGGCGCGGCGCTTTTCGTCCATCGCGCGCACATCTTGCGCACGGCCGAAAAGAATGACCGACCGGTAATTCATCGAATGATGAAATGCCGATCGCGCGAACACGAGCCCATCGAGCAAAGTCGCTTCGACGCAAACCGGAGGCCCTTTGGCAATCTGGTTCAGCATTGCGCTCGCGATCGCCCCATGGAGATACACCCGATCTCCGATACGAGCGTGCACCGTCGGAATAACCACGGGGCCGTGGTTTGCCTGAAAACCTACGTGGCAGATCAGAGCTTCGTCCAAGATGGAATGAATCAGAGAGCGGTCGTGCGACCCCCGCTCAGGATGACGCCGAAGCGTCGTGCGGCTTGATTGTGTCGTCGTCATCTGCGGCATCTTGATATCGGCATGGTATGAAAAAAAGTACCAGAAACACTTTTTCAACTAGACCAGTTGGCGAATCGAGGCACAAGAACCACAGGAAGAGTCATGGCGGAACAAAAAAGACCCCGACGGCCGAACGACATCGTATTCCGTCTCGAATCTTCGAAACGACCGCTCGCTGTGCGAATTGCCCATGCGATCTCACGCGATATTCGAAGCGGTCGACTGCGCCCCGGCGAACGATTGCCCGGCTCCCGGTCACTTGCCGAGCATCTCAACGTGCATCGGAACACCGTGCTCGCGGCGTATCGAGAACTCCAAAGCGAAGGTTGGATCGATTCGCGCGCCGGGCACAGCACCTACGTCTGCGAGCAACTACCTTCGTCTGTCTACCCTCGTCGCTCCCGGACGCCGCGCTCGGGGTTTGACGATCGAGTCGGATATCCGGTGCCGCCGCGACCCCGAACCCGAACGCAAACGACTTTCCATTTGCAAGGCCTGATCAACCCAAACCTGATCAACCCAAGCTTGATCAATCTAAGCGACGCTACGCCCGACGTGCGCTTGCTTCCGACAGCTGCTCTCGGTCGCGCCTATCGGCGAGCAATGCGTTCCCGCGGAAGTGCGCTTTTGGGCTATGGCGACCCGCAAGGACATCCAAAGCTCCGACAAGAGCTCGCGCGCTTTCTGTCGAGTACGCGTGGGCTCGTGGTGTCTCCGGCAAACGTTTTGGTCACACGCGGTAGTCAAATGGCGCTCTCATTGGTCGCCAAGTTGCTACTTGGGCAACACGATGTCGTCGCTGTGGAGGCTTTTGGTTATCCACCGGCGTGGGATTCCCTTAGTGGCCAAGGCGCAACGCTAGTACCGGTGTCGATCGACCAAGACGGGCTGAACGTGGAGCAGCTCGAGCAAATGGCAGCGAGCCAATCCCTCCGGGCGGTTTATCTCACGCCTCACCACCAATACCCCACCATGGCCACGCTAGGCGCCGCACGACGACTTCGACTGCTCGATCTGGCTCGCAGAAAAAAAATCATCGTCATCGAAGACGACTACGACCACGAGTTTCACTACGACGGGCGGCCGGTATGGCCACTGGCGAGCACGGACGAACACGGAGTGGTGCTTTACGTCGGGACCCTGTCCAAAGTTCTCGCTCCAGGAATTCGCGTGGGCTACTTGGTCGCCCCGCGTTCGATCATCGAACGGGCCACCGAACTTCGTTTGTCGATCGATCGACAAGGCGACCTCGCAACCGAGTACGCGGTGGCCGAATTGCTCGAAGACGGCGAAGTGCAGCGCCACATACACCGCATGCGCCGAATCTACCGCGCAAGAAGAGACGCGCTGCTCGAAGCACTCGCGTGCCACCTTAGCGACGCAATCACCGCGCCCTGCCCACCGGGCGGTATGGCGCTGTGGGCACGGACGCATTCAGACGTCGACGTAAACGCCTGGGCCGCGCGAGCGGCGCAACAAGACATCATCGTACACGTCGCGCAACAGTTTTCATTTTCCAAACGCCGCGCACCCTACCTGCGACTAGGATTCGCATCACGAACCGAAACCGAACTAAACGACGCCATCGCGCGCCTAGCGTCTGTTTTTTAAGGGTCTGGCACCCAGACCCTCTCGTCGGGGTACGACCCCGCCGATTCACCCAAGCTCCCCCGCCAGGAAGCACGTGACCTGCTTACGTAAGGGGTCTACTGCCGGGGCCCCGCCGCTTCGCGGTGGGGCGGACGCGAAGCGGCCGGAGTCGGGTGGCGGACCCGCGCGGGTCGTACCCGCGGGGGGGGGAGGGTTTGCATCAAACCCTCCAAACAACACAGTCACCCAAGCTCCCCCGCCACGAGGCTCGTGACTTGGTTTCGTGGAGGCGAACTGCCGGGGCCCCGCCGCTTCGCGGTGGGGCGGACGCGAAGCGGCCGGATGGGACAGAATCGCACCTTCAAAAGACGCAGTCGGAACAGATCACCACACAGCAGTGACCCCCGGACGCCACCCAGCAAAGGCAAGGGGGCGTAGGGGACCCCGCGCGGCGCGTAGCGGCGGTGGGTGGGGGGACCCGCGGAATCGTATTCCGTGGGGGGAGGGTCTGCGGCCAGACCCTGTGTTGTTTGAGGGTTTGGCACCCAAACCCTCTCGTTCGGGATACGATCCCGAACGATTCACCCAAGCTCCCCCGCCAGGAGGCACGTGACTTGGTTTCGTGGAGGCGAACTGCCGGGGCGGGGCCCCGCCGCTACGCGGTGGGGCGGCCGCGACGGCCACCCAGCAAAGGCAAGGGGGCGTAGGGGACCCCGCGCAGCGCGTAGCGGCGGTGGGTGGGGGGACCCGCGGGTATGAACCGGGCACATAGGTAACAGATCGAACCGGTGACATGGGTAACACCTGTTGGATGAGCTGGAAGGAAACCTGTGTGAACGAGCTAA